>JBEPUM010000006.1:0-41795 GCA_041691515.1 Pseudomonadota bacterium
CTGTCGCATCGCTGCGCGCGGCAGCGCGCTCCAGCGCCGCGCGCTTACGCGCGAGGCCAGCATCGTTCTGGCCGGCGCCAAGACCGATGCACAGGTCGAGTGCCGCAGGCGCAAGCCGATGCAGCAGCAGCGCGGCCGATGCGGTGTTGCCGATCCCCATCTCGCCAATGGCGATGAGTTCGGCACCGTCTCGTATCGCCTCGACCGCCAGATCGGACCCGCGCTCCAGCGCAGCCAACGCCTCATCGGGTGACATCGCCGGCTCACGCGCCGCATTGCCGGTGCCGCGGCGAATTTTCGCAGCGATCAGATCGGGATGATCGGGCAGGTCGGCCGCAACACCGATGTCGACGACCTTGATGTCGACACCAACCGCCGCCGCAAAGGCATTGGCGGTGGCGCGGCCAGCCAGAAATGTCCGGACCATCGCCGCCGTCACCTCGGACGGATACTGCGACACACCTTCCTGCGTCAGACCGTGATCGCCGGCGAACACCAGCAGCACGCTCGTGCCCGCACGAGGTTCCGAAGGGTGCCAGATCATCCCCAGCCGAATGGCAAGATCCTCGATCCGCCCCAGCGACCCCGGTGGCTTGGCCTTGCCGTCGATGCGCGCACGCAGCACGGATTCCAGCGTCCGGTCGAGCGGCTGAACGGCAGACAATTGCGGAAACAATCCGTGTGGAGACGTCATCAACGGCACCTTTCGCAGGGCAACTGACCGAAGATGCGCGGTTCGGTCAACCGGCTCGTGTCCCGATTCCGAACTTCTGAACTGCTACACTAGTTGACCCCAGAGAGCCCGGCCGCTAGCGTCCCGCGCGATGGTCCTTCCACGTGGAAGGTGAAAAGGGAAGCCGGTGCGAGAGCTCTCAATCGAGCCTTCAACGCCGGCGCTGCCCCCGCAACTGTAAGCGACGAGCCTTCGCCGAGGCCACTGGGTTTTTCCCGGGAAGGCGGCGATCCGGCAACGACCCGCGAGCCAGGAGACCTGCCATCGGAATTTGTGCTTTGGAGGCGTCGGGGCGGGGTGCACCGGACGGGAGCGCGACCGACGGCGTGAGCCGTCAGCGCGACCCACCAAAGCTCGCAGCCCGGACAAGGGGCTTTTGCTCGAGCACGGAATGGATCGCGATATCCCCGCCGACACACCCACAATGGCCGCGATGGCTGACGCCTCGGTGAATGCTACTCCGGGTGTTCCGGTCGTGGTCAGTGTGTGCACCACCTGCAAAGCCATGGATGGCACTGTCGTCGGCCCGGACATGCTCGCGGCGGTAACAGCCGCGCTTGGCACGAACGATCGCACAATCGTGGTCCGTCCCGTGCAATGCCTCAGCGTCTGCAAGCGACCGGCCACCGTCGCCGTCTCCAGCGCCGACGGCTACACGTTTCTGTTCGGCGATCTCGATACCGAAAGCGGCACGGCCGCGCTGACGTCGTTCGTGCGGTCGTACCGCAAATCGGATTACGGCCTCGTGCCATGGCGTGAACGTCCGGAGGTGCTGCGCAAGGGAATGATCGCGCGGGTACCGCCGCTTCTCTGGTCGCCCGAAGATGGACGGCCGCCGAAATGAACCCGCTTGCGACGACACTCGTGCTCGGCGGCGCGCGCTCCGGCAAATCGGCCTTCGCCGAAAAGCTGGTCGGCGACAGCGGACTAGCGCCGGTCTATCTCGCGACTGCGACCGCGGGAGACGACGAGATGCAGGCGCGCATCGCGCATCATCAGAAGCGTCGCGGCAATGGCTGGCGCACCGTCGAAGAACCGCTGGCGCTGATCGACGTGCTGACGCGCGAAAGCAAGGCAGGCAGCGTTGTACTCGTGGATTGCCTGACGTTGTGGCTGTCCAATCTGATGCATGCCGAACGCGATCCCGATGTCGAAGCGCGGCGGCTGACGCGGTTTCTCGGCGTCGCGATGCATCCGATCGTCTTCGTATCGAATGAAGTAGGCATGGGTCTCGTGCCGGAGACACCGCTCGGCCGCGCCTTCCGCGATGCCCAGGGACGCCTCAATCAAGCCATCGCATCAACCGTTCCCAATGTTGTTTTCGTCGCAGCCGGGCTACCGCTCTGGCTCAAACACACGTCTGTTCAGGAGAACTGAAATGTCTCGCGTTCCCGTCACGGTGCTGACTGGCTTTCTCGGCGCCGGCAAGACCACCCTGCTCCGCTCGCTGCTGACGCAGGCCGACGGTCGCCGCATCGCCGTGATCGTCAACGAATTTGGCGATGCGGGCTTCGATGGCGGCCTGGTCGAGGAATGTGCCGCAAAAGCCTGCGCGCCGGGCGACATCGTCGAACTCACCAACGGCTGCATCTGCTGCACCGTCGCCGACGATTTCATTCCGACCATGGACAAGCTGCTGTCGCGCGAGACGCCGCTCGACGCCATCGTGATCGAGACCTCGGGGCTGGCGCTGCCGCAGCCTCTGTTAAAAGCTTTTGCGTGGCCAGCCGTGCGCACCCGCGCCACCGTCGACGGCGTCGTCACCGTTGTCGATGCGCTGGCGTTATCCGAAGGACGCGTTACTCTCGACGAAGACGCGGTTGCGGCACAGCGCGCCGCGGACCCCTCGCTCGATCACGACGACCCGATCGAGGAAGTGTTCGAGGATCAACTCGCCTGCGCCGATCTCGTGGTGTTATCGAAAAGCGATTTGGTGTCGCCGCAACAGCTCGCTGCGATCGAAGCAAGCCTGAGGAAAATTCTGCGCTCCGGCGTCTCGATCGTCCGCGCCCAGGGCACGCTGGCGCCGCAAATTCTGATCGGTCTCGCATCCGCCGCCGAGGACGATCTTGCCGCACGGCAAGGCCACCACGGCGAGGACGAAGAGCACGATCACGACGACTTCAACAGCATCGTGGTGATGCCATCCGCCGCCGACAGCGTCGAGGCCATGCGAACACGAATCAACGATACGCTCAACCTCGCCGGGGTTTTGCGGGTCAAGGGCCACGCGCGGATCGACGGCAAGGCGGCACCGGTCGTGGTGCAAGGTGTTGGCGGTCGGGTCGAACTGACATTCGCGCGGCCTGATGTTAGCCATGCCGAACATCTTGTCGTGATCGGCCTGAAGGGATTCGACGAGGCCGCCGCGCGGCGCGCGCTGGCGGGTTAGGAACGATCGGCACCGATGCACCTGAAGCTCGACGATAGCGGCGTCATCGACGACGGCGATGTGGCCCGCGATCTCGGGCAGGCGACCGCCGATATCGTCGTGCTCTCCGCTGCCGACAGCGACCTCGCGGCATTCGCGGCGGCTTACGCAAAACTACCCTCGGACTTCCCCACGATCAGATTCACCAACCTGCTGGCGCTCGGCCATCCGGCTTCCGTCGATCTTTATGTCGAGCGCACCTTGCGCAAGGCCAAAATCGTGCTGCTGCGGATGCTCGGCGGCGAAAACTACTGGCCGCACGGCGTCGAAAGCTTGCGCACGCACGCGTTGCGCCGTGGCACCCTGTTCGTCTGCATTCCCGGCGAAACGGCATGGAACCCCGATCTCGCCGCGCGCGGCACCGTCGATGCCGAAGTCACGCATCGGCTCTGGCGCTATAGCGTTGAAGGTGGCGACGACAATGCGCGACTGGCGCTGACATACGCCGCGCATCTGATCGGCCGTGCCGACCGGCCACCTGCTGCACGCCCGATGCCGCCGGCTGGCTTCTGGCCACACGAGCCAAAATCCGACACACGTCCCAACGCCGCCGTGCTCTTTTATCGCGCGCTGGTCGCCGGCGCCGATACTGCGCCGATCACGGCGCTGTGCGAAGCTCTCGACACCAAGGGACTCGCCCCCGTCCCGGTCTTCATCACCAGCCTGAAGGACGACCGCTCGCTCGCGTTTCTGCGCGCGGCGCTGGCAGCACACCCACCCGATGTCATCGTCAACGCGACGGCATTCGCGACGGCCACCGCGAGCGACGATGCCGGTGCGCTGGCGAGCTTCGATTGTCCCGTCTTGCAGGTGGCGATGGCCGGATCGTCGCAGACGCACTGGCAGAACTCGACTCGTGGTCTCGCGCCGCGCGATCTTGCCATGCATGTGGTGTTGCCCGAAGTCGATGGCCGTATTTTCGCGCAGGCCATCGCTTTCAAGGAGCGAAGCAGCGAAACCGAGACCGGATTTGCGCCGACGGTCTATCGGCCTGTTCCCGACCGCATCGCGGCCACGGCGAATCTCGCCGCAGCGTGGGTTGCGTTGCGGCGCGCGCCTATAGACCGGCGCCGGACCGCGATCGTCCTCGCCAACTATCCCAATCGCGACGGCCGGCTGGCCAACGGCGTCGGCCTCGACACGCCGGAAAGCCTGATCGGAATTTTGGAGGCGATGCACGTAGCCGGTTACAACACCGCTGGCGCGCCAGACAATGCCGCTTCCATGATGCGTCTCTTGCAGGACGGCCCGACCAACGCGATTGAACATCGCGCCGCGCGTCGTGATGGCGTAACGTGGCCGCTTGCCGAGTATGAATCCGCGTTTGCAACGCTGCCGGCGACAGTTCGCGCCGCGATCGACGCCCGCTGGGGCTGCGCCGCCGACGATCCCCATGTCACCGACGGCGCGTTTCGGCTGGGACTGCATCGCTTCGGCAATAGCGTCATCGGCATTCAGCCGGCGCGCGGCTACAACATCGATCCCAAGAGCACGTATCACGATCCCGATCTGGTGCCGCCGCATCATTATCTCGCATTCTACCTATGGCTGAGCCGCGCGTTCGAAACCCATGTGGTGGTTCATCTCGGCAAGCACGGCAATCTGGAATGGCTGCCGGGCAAGAGCACGGGTCTTTCGGCATCGTGTGTTCCCGACGCAATCCTGAAACCGGTGCCACATCTCTATCCCTTCATCGTCAATGACCCCGGCGAGGGCATTCAGGCCAAGCGCCGCACGGCGGCTGTCATTATCGATCACCTGACGCCGCCGATGACGCGTGCGGAGTTGCATGACGATCTGGCCCGGCTGGAATCCATGGTCGACGAATATGCCCTCGCAGCCGACCTCGATCCAAAACGAGCGGGCCTGATCGCACAGGACATTTTGTCGCTCGCCCGCGCCCAGCAACTCGACTCCGACGTTGTAATCACGCGCGATACCCCCACCAACGATGCACTGCGTGCGCTGGATGCCCATCTTTGCGATCTCAAGGAAATGCAGATCCGCGACGGGCTGCATGTCTTTGGACATTCGCCGCAGGCAAGACAACGTGATGATCTGCTGGTGTCGATCGCGCGGCTGCCACGATCCGATATCAAATCACACGATGCCTCGCTGCATCGCGCGCTGGCGGCGGACCTCGGGCTCGGAAATTTCGATCCGCTCACCCGCGACCTCGCTGCGCTCTACGATGGTCCTCGCCCACCTGTTCTCGCCGGGATCAGCGATGCCCCGTGGCGCACCCATGGCGATACTGTCGAACGCATCGAGATGCTGGCGCTACAACTTGTGTCGAGCGTTACCGTGGAGGCATCTTTCTCCTCCCTTTCTCTGTTGGAGAACGAAGCCTCTCGTTCTTTCCCTCTCCCCTCGGGGGAGAGGGTGGCGCGGACGCGGTCCGTGCCGGGTGAGGGGGCGCAACACAACGAGACTCATCCCCCCCTCACCCGACTTCGCTCCGTGAAGTCACCCTCTCCCACGAGGGGAGAGGGAAGACAGAACCTTTGCGATCCGGTATGGACGCGAACCGCCGCGGTGCTAGCATGGATCACCGACAAACTGCGCCCGTCGATCGAAGCCAGCGGCGACGCCGAGATCGGCGCTTTCCTGCGCGGCCTCGACGGCCGCTTCATCCGGCCCGGTCCATCCGGCGCGCCGACACGCGGCCGGCCCGACGTGCTGCCGACCGGACGCAACTTCTTTGCCGTCGATGTACGCGCGGTGCCGACGCCATCGGCATGGCGGATCGGGCGGCTCGCTGCGGAGCGTGTGGTTGAAAGTTACTGGCAGGACGCCGGGGAATGGCCGCGCAGCATCGCCCTGTCGGCCTGGGGCACCGCCAACATGCGAACCGGCGGCGACGATATCGCACAGGCGCTGGCGCTGATTGGCGCGCGCCCGCTGTGGGACGAGGCATCGGGCCGCGTCACCGGATTTGCCATCATTCCGTTGTCCGAATTGAAGCGACCGCGCATCGACATCACCTTCCGCGTGTCCGGATTATTTCGCGACGCGTTTCCGACGCAGATGGATTTGATCGACAGTGCCATCCGCGCCATCGCCGATCTGGACGAGCCCGACGACGCAAATCCGATCGCCGCGAATGCGAAAGTGAGAACGCGCGAGTTAGAGGCAACCGGCCTGTCTGCATACGCCGCCCGAAGGCAAGCGACCTATCGCGTGTTCGGTTCAAAGCCCGGCGCATACGGCGCGGGATTGCAGGCGATGATCGACGAAGGCGGCTGGAACAGCCGCGCCGATCTCGCTGGCGTTTACCTCGCATGGGGCGGGTACGCCTATGGCGGCGGAATCGAGGGCGAGGCGGCGCGCGATGCCATGTCCGAACGGCTTGCCCAGACCGATCTGGTGGCGCAGGCGCAGGATAATCGAGAGCACGACATTCTCGACTCCGACGATTACTATCAGTTCATGGGCGGATTGGCGGCGACGGTGCAGACGCTGCGTGGACACGCGCCACGCATCGCGCATGTCGATACCTCACGGCCTGAGGCGCCGGTCGCCCGCCCCCTTAGCCATGAGATATCGCGTGTGGTACGTGGACGCGCCGCCAATCCGAAATGGATCGCGGGTGTGATGCGCCACGGCTACAAGGGCGCGTTCGAGATCGCCGCCACGGTCGATTACCTGTTCGGCTTCGCGGCCTCGACCGATGCGGTGGCCAATCATCATTTCGATCAGCTGTTCGCCGCTTATCTGGAAGATCCGCGCGTACGCGATTTCATGGCGGAGGCCAATCCGGCCGCGCTACGCGAAACCGCCGCGCGTTTCGACGAGGCGATGCGGCGCGGCCTGTGGACGCCACGCTCCAACAGCGCCAGCAACCTGCTCGCAGAGCTTCTACCCCATTCGACCAGCCGGGAGACCGCCGCATGACCGCCACCAACACCAACGACTCGGACGAGAACACCCGCCATGCCGAGAAGGCGCGCAAGCACAAGGCGGCGCGCGACAAGATCATGGCGACCAAGGTTGGCGAAAAGGGTCTTCTGATCGTCAACACCGGCACCGGCAAGGGCAAGACCTCCGCCGCGCTTGGCATGGTATTCCGCCACATCGGTCACGACATGCCCGTGGCCGTGGTGCAATTCACCAAGTCGGAAAAGTGGGACACCGGCGAGTCGCGGCTGCTTGCAAAATTTCCGGAGTTGGTGACGCTGCACATCATGGGCGAAGGCTTCACGTGGGAAACGCAAGATCGCGAACGCGACATCGCCGCGGCTCGCAAAGGCTGGGAGCGTGCCAAGGAACTGATCCGCGACGACCGCCACCGCATGGTGCTGCTGGATGAGTTGAACATCGTACTGCGCTACGATTATCTACCGCTCGATGAAGTCCTGACATTCCTGCGCGACGAAAAACCCGCCGACAAGCACGTCGTCATTACCGGGCGCAACGCAAAGCCCGAACTGATCGAGATGGCGGACCTCGTCACCGAGATGACACTGGTGAAGCACCCGTTCCGGCAGGGCGTGAAGGGCCAGAAGGGCGTGGAGTTTTGATCTGCCGCGACAAAACCTTCGCCGTCATTCCGGGGCGCACCGAAGGTGCGAACCCGGAATCTCCTTTCCACCATCTCGGGATTCCCCGATGTGCAATTGCACATCTGGGATCGGCTTGCGCTGCAAGCCGTCTGGAATAACGCATGTTTGCGGATCGGATAACAATGCTTCGCCCCACTCCCGCGCTGATGATCCAGGCGACCGGCTCCAACGCCGGCAAGTCGACGCTGGTGGCGGGGCTGGCGCGCGCGCTGGTGCGGCGAGGCATGAAGGTCGCGCCGTTCAAGCCGCAGAACATGTCGAACAACGCGGCGATCGCCGTCGATGGCGGCGAGATCGGCCGTGCGCAGGCGGTACAGGCGCGGGCCGCACGTATTCCACCGAGCGTGCATATGAACCCGGTGCTGTTGAAGCCGGAGACCGACATCGGCGCGCAGGTGATTTTACGCGGCCAGCGCATTGGAACGCTGCGCGCGCAAAACTATCTCGAGAAGAAAGCTACGCTGTTGCCGGCTGTACTCGAGAGTTTTGAATATCTGGCGCGCGACGCCGACGTCGTGCTGGTCGAAGGCGCGGGCAGTCCCGCTGAAATCAATCTGCGCGCCGACGACATTGCCAATATGGGATTTGCCGCAGCCGCTGACGTGCCTATCGTGCTGGCCGCCGACATCGATCGCGGCGGCGTCATCGCGAGCCTTGTCGGCACTCATGCGGTGCTCCCGCCGGACGAGCG
Source organism: Pseudomonadota bacterium (assembly GCA_041691515.1). Classification (GTDB taxonomy): domain Bacteria; phylum Pseudomonadota; class Alphaproteobacteria; order Rhizobiales; family Xanthobacteraceae; genus Nitrobacter. Next base: position 8,418 of record JBEPUM010000006.1, read on the forward strand.
CGCACGCATCCGGGGATTTCTCATCAACAAGTTTCGCGGCGATGCCGGATTGTTTGATCAAGGAATAGCGACCATCACGCAAATGACCGGATGGCCGTCGCTCGGCGTGGTACCGTGGCTGCCGCAAGCCGCATGGCTGCCCGCGGAAGACGCGCTCGATCTCGATCGCGGCGGCGAAGCCTCCTCAGCAACGTGCGTCATCGCGGTGCCGATGCTGTCGCGTATCGCCAACTTCGACGACCTCGATCCGCTCGGCATGGAGCCCGGCGTGCAACTGGTGTTCGTGCGGCTGGGACAGCCGATCCCGGCGACCGCCGCTGTAATTATTCTGCCCGGCACCAAATCCACGCTCGGCGATCTCGCTTTTCTTCGCGCGCAGGGTTGGGACATCGACATCGCAGCGCATGTCCGCCGCGGCGGTCACGTGCTTGGACTCTGCGGTGGCTATCAGATGCTCGGCCACATCGTCGCAGACCCCGACGGTATCGACGGACACGCGGGCACGGCAGAGGGGCTCGGCCTGCTCGACATCACCACCACGATGCGCGGTGACAAATCCACCACGCTGGTCCACGGAATCCATTGCGCGACCGATACGCCGGTCGAAGGCTACGAGATTCACCTCGGCCGTACCGGCGGCAACGACTGCGCGCGGCCGGTGTTGATGCTCGACGGCCGGCCCGATGGCGCGAGTTCGCGCGACGGCCGCATTCAAGGCACCTACGTCCACGGCCTCTTCACGGGTGACACCTTTCGCCGGGCATGGCTCAAAAATCTCGGCGTCGCGTCGTCGCTGGCTTATGAGGCGCGGATCGAATCCGCGCTGGATGCCCTCGCCGACCATCTCGAAGCGCATCTCGACATTGACCAGCTTCTAACTATTGCGCGCAGCCGTCAGAGCAGCAACAGCGCGGCATAAACCACAAATTCGAGCGCGCAGGCCGCGATCAGCATTTTGAGTGCGCGGCCGATATCGTCAGGCGCAGCATTCGCACGCCCCTCCGCATTGAGGAAGAGATCATCGACGACCGTTTCGCCGTAGCGGCGCGGACCGGCGAGTGCAACGCCAAGCGCGCCGGCCATTGCGCTCTCCGGCCAGCCAGCATTTGGCGAACGGTGTTTGCGCGCGTCGCGCCACATGATCTTCGCGGCAGCAATCATCGACCCGCCCGCGACCGGTGCTACCAGCGCGACCAGCACTCCCGCCAGCCGCGCCGGCGCGAGATTGAGTAGATCGTCGAGCCGCGCCGCGGCCCAGCCGAAATCGCGATGGCGCGACGTGCGGTGCCCGATCATGGAGTCCGCCGTGTTGATCGCCTTGTAGGCGAACAATCCCGGCAACCCCAGAAGCGCCAGCCAGAACACCGGAGCTACCACGCCATCGGAAAAATTCTCGGCGCAGGATTCGATGGCTGCCCGCGCGACGCCGCTGTCATCCAGACTTTCCGGATCGCGTCCGACGATCATCGCGACGGCCTCGCGCGCTGCCATGAGCCCACCCGATACGAACGCTTTGCGCACCCGCGCGACATGGCGATACAAACTTTGCTGCGCAATGAAGACGGATACGATCATCCCAAGCCCGGCGATCGCCGCAAAATGGCTGCCTTGAGTTTGCCGCAAGAGTTTTTCGAGCCAAAATCCGCTCAGCCCGGCGACCAGAACGAGGATCATCACGGACACGATGCCTGCGATGCGGCGCCTCGCGCGCGACCAGCGCTCACGATTGAGCAGGCGATCAAGCCACGCAATCATTCCGCCGATCAGCACCACCGGATGCGCCAGCCGCCGCCAGATCCAGTCGGGATCGCCGAGCAGCGCATCGAACGCGAGCGCTGCGACGGCCACGACCAGATGCTCGCGCCATGGCCACATCGGCCCTAGCCCCCCACCCGCTTCAACTCCGCGACTAGACGATCCAATGCATCCGGCAGCATCGGACCGCCGCAGACGGTCAGATCTTCTGATATCACAATACGTCGTGACGGGGGATACAACTCCTCCAGCGCCGGATGCAGCAGGAGCGCACGGCCTTCGTCTTGGGCGACGTTGCTGCCGTCGGACACCAGAATGAAGTCCGGACGAAGCGCGACAATGGTTTCAAGTTTGGCAAAGCCACCGTGCCTGATGCCGGCAAGGCCGGACGCCGCGTTCGACAACCCGGTGATAGACAACAGTGCGCTGGTGACGCTGTCGTCGCCCGATACCCAGCCGCGCCGCGACACCGCCAGCACGCGATAAGGCTTCCGCGATACCGCCTGTTTTGCTCGCGCAATCGCGGCATCGAGCCGCGCGACCTCCGCCTCCGCCCGGTCAGGGTGCTGCACGATCGCACCCATCTTGCGAATCTGGCCTTTGACGTCGTCGATCGATTTAGCGATATCGAACTCGACCACGCGCTGACCCTGCCGTTTCAGCAGCTCGCGCGTGGCCCGCTTGGTGTAGCGGCCGGCGACGACGACATCCGGCTTGAGGATCAGCACATCCTCCGCCTCGCCGGACAGGCGGCGATAATTTTTCGCCTCCGTTGCGGCCCAGGATCGCACCTTGTCGCGCGAATAAGGGCTGAGGCCCAAAATCTGGGCGGGATCGGCGAGTTTCATCAGCAGTTGATCGGTGCAAAGATTGATCGATGCAACGCGCGGCAGCTCGGCGGCCTGCGCAGGAGCCGCAATTCCGAATGTGAATGCCAGAACGAAGGTCGCAAAACTGCTGACCGGCCTCTCGCGCATCCGCGAGGAAAGTGGCATGAAGCGCCCATGAAGCATGGCGGCGACTTGACCGAGGCAATCGTGCATTACGGCGGAATGCCGGAGGCGTGGCTCGACCTCTCGACCGGTATCAACCCGTGGCCATGGCCGATTCCGCAATTGTCGGACGAAGCCTGGCAACGCCTGCCGTCGCATGCGGATGAAGCCGCGTTGATCGATGCCGCGCGAGTTGCTTACGGAGTTCTCGACAATGCCGACATCGCCATCGCGCCAGGCACGCAAGCCCTGATCCAATGGCTGCCACGGCTCGCCGCATCGGGTACCGTGGCTATCGCGACTCCCACCTACAGCGAACACGCGCTGGCTTGGGGAAATGCCGGGCACGCCGTCACATCCCTTGATCACACCGGAGCTCTTCCTGACGCGGCGCGTCATGTCGTAATTGTCAATCCCAACAATCCCGATGGCCGCATCGTCGACCGGGCCGCACTCGAGCGCATTGCGAGCGAAGTGCGCGAACGTAATGGCTGGCTGGTGATCGATGAGGCGTTCGCCGATACCGATCCGCGGATCAGTGCGGTTGCGCTGTGCCGTGACCAGCCGATCATCGTTCTCCGGTCGTTTGGAAAGTTCTTCGGCCTCGCGGGCCTTCGCCTCGGTTTCGCAATTGCCGCGCCTGAAACCGCTCAAACGATCAAAGCCGCACTCGGACCATGGCCATGCTCCGGACCCGCGCTTGCGATCGGTCGCGCCGCGTTGCTGGACGATCAGTGGGCCAACCGCACCCGCAAGAACCTGCAACGCCAGGCGGAAAGGCTCGACGCAATTCTTGCCGAAGCCGAATGGTCGGCTGCCGGCGGCACCACGTTGTTTCGGCTGGCGCGACACCCCGAAGCAAGATCGCGCCACGCGGCCCTCGCCCGAGAGCATATCTGGTGTCGCAGCTTCGACTGGGCCGACGATCTCGTGCGCTTCGGTCTTCCGCCAGACGATGCCGGACTGGATCGCCTCTCCAGGGTCCTGCGATCGTGCAAATAGCCCCATCGCGATTCAGACCTCTGCCCATGGCACAATAATGGTCTCGCGCTGATAGTCGGCGCGATAGGTCCTGACGCGAAATACGTCGGCGACGATGTTCTCCGAAAGCGCATCGGCAGCCGGTCCTTGCGACACGAGACGCCCATCGGCCAGCACAAGAACCACATCAGCGAACCGCGCCGCGAGCCCGAGATCATGCGTCACAACAACCACCAGCATACCGTTGTCGGCGGCGGTTCGCAGGTTGGTCATGACCTCGATCTGATAGCGAGGATCGAGCGAAGCCGTTGGCTCGTCGGCCAACAGCACGGGGGCCTCGACTGCCAGCACCCGTGCCAGCGCAACCCGGCTACGTTCGCCGCCTGATAGTTCGGTGACGCGGCGGTCGCCCAGCGCAACCACGTCGGTCGCCTGCATTGCTCGCATCACCGCCGCTGCATCTTTCGGTGACAGCCGGGCCGGATCGACTGCGCCATGCGGATAGCGCCCGAGAGCCACGATATCCTTTGCCGGCAGGGGCCAATGTACCTGATGCCCCTGCGGCAAATAAGCGAAACGCCGTGCGCGTTCCTGAAGGGCGAGCGATGGCAACGCATCGCCGCAGACTTCGATCGTTCCTTCCGATGGCAGCAAACCCGCTAGCGCGCGTAACAGTGTGGTCTTGCCAGCGCCATTCGGCCCAACCAGCGCGACCAGATGCTTGCTTGAGAGTGCGAGCGAAATATCGCTCAAAACAACGCGATTCCCTAGATTCACCGACAGCGACGATGCGACAAGAATAGCGGCTTCACTCATGCGACGCCTCCACCCAGCGCGCGACGCTCGCGGACGATCAAATATAGAAAGAACGGCACGCCGATGATCGACGTCAGGACACCAACCTTGATATCCGACGTCGAAGGAATGATCCGCACCGCGATATCGGCGGCGACCAGCAGCACCGCCCCGGTCAGCGCACTCGGCACCAACAGCCGCGCCGGGTCGTAGCCGATCAGCGGACGCATCAGATGTGGGGCGACCAGGCCGATGAAACCGATGGCACCGGCCACCGCGACCGCGCCGCCGACGCCGAGCGCGACACCCAGAATGACCAGAAGCCGCAGCCGCCCGACATTGACGCCAAGGCTCTGCGCGGTCTCCTCGCCGAGACTGAGCGTGCGGAACGCATGGCGCTGACTCAACAGGATCGCGGCCCCCACGGCGATGAATGGCAGCGCGAGCGTCACATGCTGGAAGCTACGATCTTCCAGCGATCCCAGCAGCCAGAACGCGATCTCCAGTGCCGCGAACGGATTGCTCGACAGATTCATCGCCAACGACGTCGCCGCACCGGCGAGAGACGAGATCGCGAGTCCGGCGAGGATCAGCAGCAGCAGCCCGGCATTGCGTCCGGCGACCATCAACAGAACGAACACGGACGCGAACGCGGCCACAACGGCGGCACCCGGAAGCGCATACGACCGTACGTCAGCCAAGCCCGTTGCAATCACGAGAACGGCGCCGAACGCGGCCGATTGCGGCGCGCCAAATAACGAAGGCGACGCAAGCGGATTGCGCAGAAGACCCTGCAACGCTGCACCCGACAGACCAAGGATAGCGCCAATCGCGAGTCCCAAGATCGCGCGCGGCAGGCGAATCTCCTGCACGATGATCCGCTGGACTTCGCTTCCACCACCAAACAGCGCATCGAGAACGGCCACTGGCGACAGTTTCACCGGACCGACCCCCAGCGACACGAGCGCGAGGACCGTGACTGCCGCACATAGCGCGACGATCACAATCGTTCGCTGACGGTCCGCGGTGCCTGGTGTCACCATGTGGCGTTGAAACCCCCGTAGATGGCGGGGCCGGTGGTGCCGAAATTCAGCACCTCCTGATAGTGCGCGTTGAAGATATTCTCACCCCGCGCAAAGACTTTCCAAGTCTTGTCGATCTTGTACTCCGAGTAAAGATCGACGCGGGTATAGGGAGCCAAGGCTCCGGTTTCATCATCTCCACTGAACCGCTTTGAGACCGTCACCACCCGCGGCTCGATCAACCATTCCGGCGTCGGCGTGTAGCTGAGCGAAAAGCGCGCCAGATGTTCGGGCCGCCGCGCCAATGTCAGTCCGGTCGCGAGGTCCTTGGCGCGAAGATAGGTGTAGGCGGCATTCAGCTTCAAAAGGCCCGGCACCAGCACGACATTGCCGCCGAACTCCACGCCTGATGTCTCTGCGCGCGCGACGTTGATGTAATGCCCGAGCGGATTGCCGCCATCGACGACAAAGTCGATCAGATTGCTGAAGCGGTTGCCATAGCCGGTCAGCGACAGCGTGAGACGGCCATCGAACAGACTCTGATCGATGCCGGCATCGTAGCCGAAGCTTTCCTCGGGACTGAGACCGGCATTGCCATAGGTGGGTGCATAAAGCTGAAACAGCGTCGGTGCCTTTGCGCCAGTGCCCGCGCTGGCGCGGAACTTGGTGCCCGTTTCGGAGATGCTGTAGGCCGCGGTCGTGCGCCACGTTTCAAACGTCGCGACGTCGGCGACATCGTCGACACGGCCGCCCATCGTCACGTTCAACCGCTGTCCGATCGGCAACTGCCACAGTGCAAACAGCGAATTGGTGTCTTGCGTGCCGGCGAGTTGTGGAATTGTAAGACCCGGCACCGGCAGCAATTTGGTCATCGAGACGTCCGCTGTCTCGTGTTGGGTTCGCGCGCCATAGACTACTGAGCCCAGCGGCCCGACTTTCACGTTGCCCTGGTATTCCGCGCCCACACTGTTGCCGACATAGTCGGTTATCGTCGATGTCGTGTTGGCGGGAAGCATATTGATCTTGTACGAGATATCGTTGAATGACCGATCGATGTTCGTATCGAAGACATTGACGCTTTGCGTAAGGACGCCTCCGAACGACTCGACCTTCGCCTTGCCCCAGACCTGATTAATCTGCCGATTGGCGCTCGATGGCGTGTCGGGAAATGCGCCCGTTGCAGCATCGTAAGCCGAGCGGGTGAACGACGACAGAAAACCCGATTCGAGCTTTACGCCCTCTCCGGCATCGTAACCAATCCGAGCGGAACCGCCGATTCGATCGAAGCCGTCGCTTTCGAGATTCGGAAATTTTGCTTCAATCGACGGAATGCGATAGCCGTAACGGGAAAACCCGTTGCTGTGCTCGCCGTTGCCGCTCAACGCATAGGACCACGGTCCGGAGGAGCCCGCGACCGAGCCGCTCGTCGACACCGTCCCGTAGCTGCCGGCTTCGGTTCGGACATTGAACTGGGCCGGACCGCTGCCCTTCTTGGTAATGATGTTGATGACGCCGCCGATCGCGTCCGATCCATAGAGCGCGCTCTGCGGGCCCTTCAGTACTTCGACGCGCTCGATCGCACTTGGTGCAATCAGCGAAAAATCGAAATCGCCGCTCGCCGCCGTTGGATCGTTGACGCGAATGCCGTCGATCAGGACCAGCGTCTGACCGGTGTTGGCACCGCGCAACCGGATGTTGGTGGTCGATCCAGGGCCGCCGGACTCTGTGATATCGAGGCCCGGCACCGTTCTCAGCGCATCCACCAGCGATCCGGCGTTTGTCGTCGCGATGGCCTCTTGATTGACGACGCTGATAGCGCTTCCTGTATTGCTGATCGGTTCCGGTGTCCGGTCAGCAGTGACGACCAGTTCGGGCAACCTTTCCGGGCTGGACTGCGCAAAGGCGCTGCCGGAGAGCCAGGACAGAACAACACAAGCCGCCGGTCCGGCAGCATATTTCGGGAGATTCATAACGACCCCTTCCGTCGACCCACCGTCGAACGCGTTAAAACACGTCACCGGCCGGTCTCCTGGCTCGCGGTCGTTATCCGAATCCGCCTTCCCGGACATGCTTGGCATGTTCAGTGGCCGAATGGATCGGATGACCGCTTACAGTTGCGGGGGCAGCCGCGGCATAGGGGACGAAATCCCCGCACCGCATTCCCGTTTCACCTCCCTGTGGGAGGCACCGGTGACATCTCCAAACAAGCACAGCGGAACACGCCGTGCAACCGCCAACCCCCTCTCGTGCTCCGTGGTTTGGCTGGAATGACCCGTAAGCCGGCCTGTGCAAGAATCGGCCTTGATCGCGGTTCGCGCTTGTGCGACGGCCCGCAACCGACAGTAACGCCAAGAAACAATCTCAGGACGTCGTCGCACATGGCCGGCTCGCCCACATTTGACGCTGATTTCCGTGCACGCTTTCGCGATCTTCTCGGCTGGCGGCGCGACGTGAGAAAATTCCGGCGCGATCCGCTTCCCGACGGAACGCTAGAGCGGCTCCTGCAACTCGCCTGCCTTGCCCCATCCGTGGGACTGAGCGAACCGTGGCGCTTCGTTGTTGTTCGTGAAGCCGCACGCCGAGACAAGATCAAGTGCTGCTTCAAGACCTGCAACGCAGCGGCGTTGAACGGCCAGGCGACCGATCGCGCGTCACGCTATGCCCGGCTGAAACTCGAAGGACTGGACGATGCGCCATGCCACGTCGCCGTCTTTGCGGACCGTGCCACTCTTCAGGGTCACGGCCTCGGGCGGCTGACGATGCCCGAGATGATCGAATACTCCGCAGTGCTTGCGATCCATACACTGTGGCTCGCCGCGCGGGCCGAAGGCATCGGCGTCGGATGGCTCTCGATTCTCGAGCCGGTTGAAGTCACCGCAATCCTCGGTATGCCGCCCGATTGGACTTTCATCGGATACTTCTGCATCGGCTACCCGGTCGAAGACTACGACACACCGGCCCTCGAACGGGAGGGCTGGGAATCGCGGCGGCCTTCTTCGGAAACCGTGTTCTATCGCTGAAGACCTGCGACATCGTGGCAAAACAAGCACACCGCGCAACAAACGCAGGAAGCATTTCCGAAATTGCGGTAAGGTTGCCGCCAACAGATCCGAACAGCCAGCAAAGCAGGGATATTCGATGAGCGGTTTCGGCAAAAAAACTGAACCAACCAAAGCCGACAAAACCAGCGGCAAACCAAAGAGTCCGCCGCCTAAGGTAAACGAGGACGACGACTACGAGGACGGCGATTTCGCCACCCCTAAGCGCGACCGTGACGACGAACAGGGCTCGTGAGACTGCACCGCCGCCGTTCCGGACAGGCGATCGTCACCAGAGACCGATGCCGCATTGCCGCATGATGTTTGCCGCAGCAGGCTGAAAAGCAGTTATGCAGCCACGTCGATAGACAAACAGCCCGAAGCCCCGATATTTTGCGCGTGACCTGCCGGGCAACAACGACGAAACGGAGTGAACGCGCGATGGTCGACATTCCGGCCACGACCGATCGGACGACTGCAGACCGGACGATATCCGACGGTTCGCTACGAACCTTGGGTGCAATTTCAACGGCGCATTGGGTCAGCCATTTCCATTTGCTGGTGCTGCCGATGCTGTTTCCCTTTCTGAGGGAGAAACTCGGCGTCGGCTTTATCGAGCTTGGCTTTGCTTTGACCGTTTTCGCGGTCGTCTCAGGCCTCACGCAGGCTCCGATCGGCTATCTGGTCGACCGCGTCGGCGCCCGTAAAATCCTGATCATTGGCCTATGCATTGGCGGTCTGGCGCTGATCCTGCTCGGTCTTCACGTGAGCTATCCCTGGCTGATCGCCAGTGCTGTGCTGCTCGGTCTCGCCAACAGCGTCTATCATCCCGCCGACTACGCAATTCTGGCCGCGCATATGGACGAGACACGTATGGGTCGCGCGTTCTCGATCCACACCTTCGCAGGATTTCTCGGTGGCGCAGTCGCGCCTGCCATCATGGTAGCGCTGGTCGCCACGATCGGCGGGCACGGCGCGTTGATCGTGGCCGGCGCTATTGGACCGCTGGTCGCCATATTGCTTGTGATCGTCGGCATTCCGGATGCGGGGGCAGCTAAATCCGGAGCGACCGGCGCGAGCGGACCGCGCGTCAACGTCATGACGCCGGCTATCATCGTCCTCACGGTCTTCTTCACGCTCCTTAGCCTATCGAATGCCGGCATCACCAACTTCGGTGTCGTTGCCTTGATGAATGGTTATAGCAGCACGTTCTCGACGGCCAATATCGCGCTTTCGGCCTTCCTCGGCGCCAGCGCCGCAGGCGTGCTGGCCGGGGGATTCCTCGCCGACCGCACCAGGCGTCATGGTCAGGTCGCTGCGGCCTGCTTCGCGCTGAACGCCGCGATCGTCCTTGTCATTGCAATCGTAACACTACCGCCGATTGCGCTGATGGCCGCGATGGGCGCAGCGGGATTCCTCGGCGGGGTCATTGCTCCATCGCGCGATATGTTGGTGCGCGATGCGGCTCCGGAGGGAGCAGCCGGGCGCGCGTTCGGAATCGTGTCCACCGGTTTCAATGTCGGCGGCATCATCAGTCCACTGCTCTATGGCTGGATCATGGATCAGAATCTGCCGCACTGGGTTTTCGGCGCATCGGTTGTCTTCATGCTGCTGACGGTGCTGCTCGCGCTCGTAACCGACCGCGATGCTCGAACCAGTTCCGGAAAAGCCGACGCGCGCTTACTGGTATCGTGAAGCCGGACAGCGCCCGGCCGCCTTGTACAAGGGGCACGCGGCGATATCCATCATTCGGCGCGGCCTCCGGATAACTCAGGCGAACTTTGCCTGCGTTGGCTCGCGCATCAGACGGGTCCGCTCCGTGTTCGGCCAGAGCAGCAGCAGACCAAGCAATCCTGAGGTGATCATTACGACTCCGTTGATCACGAATCCAGTCATGTAGCCCTCAAGCATCGCGCCCGCATGCTGGATGACCGTACCCATTACGAAGGGCGCAATGATTCCGGCCAGCGTATAAATAGCGCCGTAGATCGCAATCACGGCGCCACGCTGAGATACCGGCGTGAACTCGCCCAGCATGGGCGGGCAGACCACGTAAATCGATCCGCACAGTCCGGAGCCTACCACCAGTAAGGCGATCTTCATACCCGCGCCATCGACATGAGGAATGACGAGTAAAATCAGCCCGCCGGCAATCAGCGGAGCCGCACCGAGCACGCCCCGCGCGCCGCGCGTGGACATGCCTCGCGCCATCAGACGCTGCGACAGCCAGCCGGTCAGGATCACGATAAAGGCGCCGAACACCCACGGCATGATCGAGATGAAGCCGGCTTCTTTTTGCGAGAAACCAAGGCCCTTGACGATGAACGGTGTGAACCACGTGAGCCCGAGGGACAGCGCCCAATAAGCGCCAAATGTCGCGGCACAACACCCAAGGAACGTGCGCGATGTCAGCAGCCGCGAATAGGGTATGCGCGTTTCGGCAGCAGCCGCCGCTGCCGTGGGCACCAGAGGTCCTTCCCTGCCAAGGGCAAACCAGACCACAACCCACATCAGTCCGACGATCCCGAGCGCGCCAAACGCATGATGCCAGGAGTGATTGACGATGATCCAGTTCAGCGCAGGAACTGCAAAGACCACTCCAAGGGCCGAACCCTGCGACAATACAGCTGTCGGCAGCGTCCTCTTTTCATCGGGAAACCATTTGTAGATGGCATGCACCGCCACCGAGAACGCGGGTCCTTCACCGGCGCCTAGAATGATGCGACATATTACGAGCGTCGTGAAGCTCACCGTGCCAACCATCGGGAATTGAGCCAACGCCCACACCAGTGCCAACACCAGGAGCACCCAGCGAGCGGCAACGCGGTTGACGATAAACCCGACGACGATGGCCGAGATTGAAAAGAGAAAGAAAAACGCAGAGCCCAGAAAACCAAACTGCTCCGGCTCGAGCTTCAGTTCGGTCATGATCGGAACGCCAGCCAGACCGACCACGATCTTGTCGGCAAAGTTGACCAGCATGAACAAGAACAGCAGGAACGTAATCCTCCATGCCCCCTTCGGCGTCGGCTGCGCTGCCATGTTTACTTCCCCCAATTTTTGGCCGTTCTTTTTCGCTTAAATTTGTTCAATGCTAGCCGTTGTCCGGCCGTGAATGCAATCGGACATTTCTCAATGCATGTCTGACGCGTCGTTCACGTTCGGACCGGGTGCGCCGCAAACTACCCCGGCATTGTTGGCGCCGAAAGCGTATCGTACCGCAACTTCGTGACGCGAGCGGCATACAGAACTATGATCGCAATCCCAATCGAACCGCCGCAAAGCAACCATGAATTGCCTCCCGACAGACTGCGAAGACTGATGTTGAATGTTCAGAACCTGACCAAGACTTACCTTTCCGGTCAAGAACAGGTGACGGTTCTCCGGGGCGTCAATCTGCGGGTTGAGGCCGGCGAGAGCGTCGCACTGACCGGTGAATCGGGCAGCGGCAAGAGCACGCTACTTCATCTGATCGCCGGCCTGGATCAGGCGGATGGCGGTGAGATCTGGCTGGGCGAAACGCAGGTCACCGGACTGCGTGATCAGGGCCGCGCCGCGCTGCGCCGAGATCGGCTGGGGCTGGTTTTTCAGCAATTCAACCTGATCCCCTCCCTGACCATCGCCGACAACCTTGCGTTTCAGTCGCGGATTGCGGGACGCCACGATAGCAAGTGGCAAAGCGAACTTGTCGATCGGCTGGGGCTCGGCGATTTGCTGAAACGCTATCCCGAGCAGCTTTCCGGCGGCCAGCAGCAGCGGGTCGCGATCGGGCGCTCGCTCGCGGTCAAGCCGCCATTGCTTCTGGCCGACGAACCGACCGGCAATCTCGACGAGGCCACCGCTGACGAGGTGATGGGTCTTGCACGCGACCTCATCAAGCGCACGGGATGCGGTTTCCTGATGGTCACGCACAGCGCGCGGCTTGCCGCCACATTGGATCGGAAAATCCAACTTAGCGCTGGATTGATCGCGTGAAGCACGTGCTCTGGATCCTGGCCGTTCTGCTCAGCCATTGGCGCCGTCATCCGATGCAATTGACAACGCTTGTGGTTGGCTTGATCTCGGCAACCGCACTGTGGAGCGGGGTGCAGGCGCTAAATCAGCAAGCTCGCAACAGCTACGATCGCGCCGCGGCGATCTTCGGCGGCACCAGAATCCCGATGCTGGTCGGGCAGCAAGACCCCACATTTCCTCAGCACCTTTTCGTCGATCTCCGGCGGGCCGGTTGGCCGGTCTCCCCTGTGCTCGAAGGGCGTATTCGTATTCACGGAAAAACATTGCGGTTGTTGGGAATCGAGCCGGTGACATTTCCAACGGATGCAGGATCCATCCCGGCGATCGGGAAATCGGATCTGCGTCAGTTCATCGCGGCGCCGGGTGAGACGCTGGTCGCGCCGGAGACTTTGGCCGAGTTGACCGGGACCGAGGGCGCGGCGCTACAAACGGACGATGGCGCACTCCTGCCGCCCCTCAAGGTTCAAACGCAGCTCGCGCCGGGGGTTATGATTGTCGATGTCGGATTGGCGCAGCGCATTCTTCACCTGCCGGATCTGCTCTCGCGTCTGCTGATCGGCAAAGCGAGAGGCAAGCAAACGCCGCTCGAGACGATCGTCGGTGACAAGCTCCGATACGTTGCGCCGGATGCGGAAACCGATCTCGAGCGTCTCACCGACAGCTTCCATCTCAATCTGTCGGCCTTCGGACTGCTGTCGTTTCTTGTCGGGCTCTTCATCGTCAATTCTGCGATCGGCCTCGCCTTCGAGCAGCGCATGCCGATGCTTCGCACCCTGCGCGCCTGCGGCGTGTCGTCCCGCACCTTGAACGGGGTGCTGCTCATCGAACTGCTGGCGCTGGCGCTTGGAGCGGGTCTGATCGGATTGGTCTGCGGATACCTGATCGCCGCGGCATTGCTGCCCGATGTCGCGGCAAGCCTGCATGGACTGTATGGCGCCCAGATTCCCGGCGAATTGGTGCTCAAACCGGAATGGTGGGCCGCGGGACTTGCGATGACCGTCGCGGGTACGCTGGCTGCGGCAACGACGAGCCTGCTGCGGGTGATACGCCTTCCGGTTCTCGCGATGGCGCAACCCTATGCCTGGCGGCAAGCCCAGCGGCGATGGCTGGCCTGGCAAGGCATCTGCGCCGTCGCGATGCTTGTTGCGGCGGTCACAGTGCTGACGATTGGCGATTCGCTGATCTCGGGATTCGCGGTGCTTGCGGCACTCCTGCTAGGCGCCGCACTCGCGTTGCCTGTTCTGCTCGGATTTGTTCTTCACGCTGGCGAACAAAGCACGCGGCGGCCGCTTGCGATGTGGTTCTGGGCCGACAGCCGCCAGCAGCTCCCAGGGCTATCGCTCGCGCTGATGGCGTTGCTGCTTGCGCTCGCTGTCAATGTCGGAGTGGGAACGATGGTCGAGAGCTTCAGCAAAACCTTTGCCACATGGCTGGATGGCCGGCTCGCAGCAGACATCTATGTGAACGCGCGTGACGACGCGCAGGCGCGAAACATTGAAACGAAGCTCCGTACACGTCCCGAAGTCACCGCGATCTTGCCGGGCGGCCGAGCCGAGATTGAGATCGGCGGTTGGCCGGTGGAGATTCTTGGCCTCGCGGATCACGCCACCTATCGCGACCGATGGCCGTTGCTGGAGTCCAAAACCAATGCGTGGGACGAAGTCAAATCCGGTCATGGCGCGCTTGTCAGCGAGCAATTGGCCCGAAAATTGAAGTTGAAAATTGGCGACCAGTTGAACGTCAGCACACCCGGCGGCAACTGGTCGGTGGAGATCGCGGCCATTTACGCCGACTACGGCAATCCAAAAGGACAGATCGCGGTCAACATCGACGCGTTCAGAAGCCGGTTTCCAGATCTGCCGCGAACCCGGTTAGGCCTGCGCGTGACGCCCAACAAGATCGGGCCGCTGATCGATGACTTGCGCAAGGCGTTTCATCTCGACGAGCGTCATCTCTCGGATCAGTCCACGCTGAAAGCAGAATCGACACGCATCTTCAACCGCACCTTCGCCGTGACGGCCGCCCTGAATACATTTACCCTCGGCGTCGCCGGCATTGCCTTGCTCACCAGCCTGCTGACCCTGAGCAATTCCCGGCTTCCGCAACTGGCCCCGTTGTGGGCGCTCGGCCTGACCCGGCGTCAGCTTGCCGGCATCGAGCTTCTCAAGACGATGTCCATCGCCTTCATCACGGCGCTGTTCGCGCTGCCCCTCGGATTGCTGGTGGCGTGGTGCCTGATCGCTGTGGTCAACGTCAGGGCATTCGGCTGGCGTCTCCCGTTCCATATCTTCCCGTTGCATCTGTTAGAACTGCTCGGCGTCGCGATGCTGGCGTCGCTGCTGGCGATGCTGGTCCCGGTTTTCAGGCTGATGCGCATGCCTCCGGCAGCGCTGATCAAGGTCTTTGCCGATGAGCGCTAGAGCAAAAATCTCGCGCCGGGCGTTCGCAACAGGGTTTGCCCTTCTCGGCTTCGACCGGCGGTTGTCGCTGGCGCAGGGCTTCGCCGGTCTTGGTAACGATGCTTCGGGATTTGCGGCAGTCACGTCAGGCCGGCGCTTCACCTTTCCGGCCGATCACGGGCCGCATCCCGATTATCGCATCGAATGGTGGTACCTCACCGCCAATCTTAACGATGCCGACGGCAAAGCGTACGGCGTGCAATGGACGTTGTTTCGCCAGGCAATGCAGCCGGGGCCGCAGCTTGAGGGCTGGGCCAATCAGCAGATCTGGATGGGACATGCCGCAGTGACACGCGCGGATACTCATCGCACCAGCGAAACATTTGGACGCGGTGGCGTCGGTCAAGCCGGCGCCGAAGCAGATCCGTTTCGAGCATGGATCGATTCATGGGAAATGCGCGGGCTGGATCGCATGTCCGCGATCAACGTCGCGCCGCTTCAGATCAACGCATCCGACGTGGATTTCAGTTACGCGCTGCGGCTCGATACAGACCGCCCACTCGTTCTTCAGGGCGACGGCGGGTACAGCCGGAAATCCGAACGCGGACAGGCCTCTTATTATTACAGCCAGCCGTATTTCAAGGTCGATGGCACGATCACTATCGACGACAAGCCTGTACGCGCCAGCGGACAGGCTTGGATGGATCGCGAATGGAGCAGTCAACCGCTGGCTTCGGATCAGATCGGATGGGACTGGTTCTCTCTGCACCTTGGAACCGGCGAAAAAATGATGCTGTTTCGCTTGCGGCAAACTCAAGGCAAGCCTTACTTCGCCGGCAACTGGATCGGGCTGGACGGACAGTCGGTTGCGCTGCCTCCGGCGGCCATTGACATGACTCCGATGGCGATGACCGAAGTTGCGGATCGCAAGCTGCCGACGAGTTGGCGCATTGTCATTCCTGATCGAGGAGTGCGGATCGAAACCGTTCCGCTGAATCCACAGAGCTGGATGGGGACAAGCTTTTCCTATTGGGAAGGTCCCGTCCGCTTCACCGGTACGCACCGGGGTGTCGGTTATCTCGAGATGACCGGATACTGATCGAACGTGGATCAGCCGATCTGTCGCGCCAGCAGGCGGCGGCACGCATCGACAAAAACCTGCGCACCGCGGACGATGTCGGCATCATCGGTGTTTTCGGTCCAGTGATGGCTGACGCCGCCGATTGATGGCACGAACAGCATTCCCGCGGGCATGATCGTCGCCAGCACCTGCGCATCGTGACCGGCGCCGCTGGGCATCCTGACGGACTTGCCGTCGGCAAAAGCCACACTCGCGGATTCGATGGCATCCTGAAAGGCGGGATCCATCTTCGCGGGATTGCCGGTGCGAATACGCTCCACCGTGACACGGCACGGCCCAACGGCCGTCGCTTCTCCGGCCATCGTGCGCAACAGCATCTCCAGCCGATCGATCACGGCGGGATCATCGTCGCGGATCTGAAACAGCATCTCCGCACGGCCCGGGATGATGCTCGGCGCGCCGGGATCGAGCGTGATACGGCCTGTGGTCCACACGGTACGCGGACCGCTCGCGGCCGGAAAGCGCTGGTCGAGCGCCACACAAAATCTGGCGAGCGCCAGACCTGCATCCTTGCGCGCGCTCATGCGCGTCGTACCCGCGTGATTCTGCTCGCCTTCAAAACTGATGCGATATTGCCAGATGCCGACGATGGACGTGACGACACCGATGGCAAGATTGCTGCTTTCGAGCAAATTCCCCTGCTCGATATGAGCTTCCAGATAGCCGATATGACGCGACGGTTGCGTTTCAACGCGCGCGCGGCCGGCGAGGCCTGTATCGCGCAAGGCGTCACGCATGGGTTTGCCGCTGGTGCGATCCTGCGCGGCGTCGATCTCGGCTTCGGTCACGAGGCCTACATAGGACCGGCTGCCGAGGAAATGTCCGAAATGTCCTTCTTCATCGCACCAGGCTGCGACCTCGACCGCGCCCTTTGCGGATGAATCTGTATTGATGATGCGGGCCGCTTCGAGCGCATAGACGACTCCGAGCGGCCCATCGAGCCAGCCCGCATGATTCTGACTCTCGAGATGCGATCCGGCCAGAAGTTTGGGACCGGGTCTTGAACTGGTGCCGACCACATTGCCGATTCCGTCGATCGCTCCGCTAAGTCCAGCCTCCGGAAATTTCTCCGTCAGCCAGACGAGCGATTGCAGGTGCGGTTCGGAAAATGTCGGCTTGTGCACGCCGGTCTTATAGGCCCCGATGGCGCGGAGCGCTTTGAGATCGGCAAGCACCCGCTCGCCATTGGCTATCGATTTATCGGGCATGAGCGGCGCGTTCCGTACGGTTCATAGCCGCACCTTGGGCGACAACGATCAGCGATTCAACGGTCAGGTGGCTGGCGGTTCGCGTGCGGCCTGGTCAATAAGCTGGCGGAGAGAGTGGGATTCGAACCCACGGTACGGTTTCCCGCACACACGCTTTCCAAGCGTGCGCCTTAAGCCACTCGGCCATCTCTCCGGGCGCCCTCTCATGACGGGGCGTGCCGACTTTTGCAAGAGAGCGGCGTCCTCGCGCGAGGATTTTCTATAAGTATATGAACAGTATAGTGTATTTTTTGATGCTTATCGGCGCGTTTCACCGATCCCTGCTGGTCAGAATCAGGTTGCCCGCGATCAACCGGCCGATGCGCTCCGGTCCAATTCGTAGCGTCAGGATAAGAGCCCGCGAAGAGAGCTGACAAGCGCGCGCTCATGAGATGCCCAGCCGCGCCAAATTGTGCACACCCAGACGGGATGCGTGCATTTTCGAGCCGGGGGCTTAGTGGATGCGTGCGCCGCCGGATCCGACGGCCTGCAGCGGCCATGGATTTGGCGGCCCGACCGCGAGGTCGTCGTTTGCGGGCTTCTCCTCAGAAGCGCGCGAATCCTCGAGCATCTCGATGAAATCCGTAAACCACTGCTGGATCGTTCCGGCACGCAGCTTCCGCATCATGGCTTCCCAGCGCATCCGCCTTTCTGTCAGCGGCATCGACAACGCGGTCGCCATTGCGCGCGACATTCCATCGATGTCATGCGGATTGACCAGCAGCGCCGTCGTCAGCTCGTTCGCAGCACCGGCGAATTTCGACAGCACCAGCACGCCGGGATCGGCGGGATTCTGCGCAGCGACATATTCCTTGGCGACAAGATTCATTCCGTCATGCAGCGGCGTCACCACGCCGACATGCGCTGTGCGGTAAAGCCCGGACAGCACGGTCTGGCTGAAGCCCTTGTTGAGATAGCGGATCGGCGCCCAGTCGACTTCGCCATGACGCCCGTTGACGTCGCTGACGAGTTTCGCGAGCTCGCTTTGCAGATTGCCATAGGCCTCGATGGTGCCGCGGGACGGGGTCGCGATCTGCAACAGCGACACCGTGCGCTTCAACGCAGGCTGAGCGGTCAGCATCCGATCAAACGCAGTGATCCGGTTGACGAGTCCCTTGGAGTAATCCAGCCGATCGACACCGATCGCGAGCCGCTCGCCATTGAGGCTGCGCCGTAACCGTGAAACCTCCGGATGCGACGCTGCCTTGGCGGCCTGCAGTGCGAATTTTTCCACATCTATCCCGATTGGAAACACTGCGCATCGCGACTTGCCATAGCTCGACGTCACCACGCCGTCTTGAGCCTGAAGGCCGAGTTCGGACTGAAGGTAACCGAGAAAATTATCGCAATCTTCGTCGGTCTGGAATCCGATCAGATCGTAGGCCAGCATCGCCTCGATCAGTTCGCGATGATGCGGAACGCAACCGATAATCGCGCGGGCCGGCCACGGCGTATGCAGGAAGAAACCGACCGGTTGCTTGACGCCGAGCTCGCGCAACTCCGCGCCGAGCGCGAGAAAGTGATAGTCCTGCACCCAGAATGCGGTGTCCGGCTTGCGGAACCGCATCAGCGAGCGCGCCATGAAGGCGTTGACCTCGCGATAGGACTGATAATCGTCCTGCGAAACACGAATCAGATCGGAGCGGGAATGCAGCGCAGGCCACAGCGCCGAATTTGCGAAGCCTTCGTAGTAGCCGCCGTAATGTGCCGCGGGCAGATCAAGCAGCGCAAGCGCGCCAGCGCCCAACGCTTCGACTTCAGCAAACGGATCTTTTTGAGATCCATCGCGCACGCGCCCACTGGAACCCACCCAAACCGCGCCGGATTTTTCAACCACCGGTAACAATGCCGCCGCAAGGCCGCCCGTCATGGGCTCATTAGCCTTCGCGCGCGCCACACGATTTGAAACGACAACGAGGTTCACAGGGTCCCCTCCTGGTGTTGAACTCGTCAGATAAACGTCTGTTCATCAATATGGTTCCTCGCCACCTTTCCAACCGAAATGAAACCAAATTCAGGCAACGTTAAAATGGAACTCTGTTTTCTGACTGAAGAAAAGTTTTTTTGAGCAATTATCAAGCGAATTGCACGATACCTGCTCGGCAGAGCACCAAATGCGTCGTTACGGTGTTCAAGTTCCGCAAATAAACTTCGCGCGGCGAGAAACAATCCAGCTCGCGAATAAGAATTTGCGCAAAGTTCCCCGAGCAATGATTCGTCATTTCGCGACAATCATTCGTCATCCAACAGATGGCCCAGCCACGCTCTGACATCGCGCGGCGCGCTGAAGTGACCGTCGACGCCCTTTGCGTGCCGGCTCACCGAAAACGAAAGGCCCTTCATGTCCGGCATGATCGCAAACACCGTTTCGTCGGTAATGTCGTCGCCGATGAAAACCGGCTGTCGTCCCTTGAATGGCTCGTGTGCCATCAATTCGGTGACGCCGGTCGCCTTGGTGAATCCGGAATGCTTGATCTCGCACACGAGCTTGCCCGGCAGCACTTCGATCGGCGCATTCGGCAGATCAGCACGGATCGCCGACACCGCATCGTAGATCGCCTTCTCGGCGTCAGGCGCCCTTCTGAAGTGCAGCGCGAGCGAGTAGCCTTTGTCTTCCACCAGAATGCCAGTATTCAGCGCGGCGATGGCTGCAAAACGGCGAATCAAATCCGGATTCATCGGCGGCGCACGCGACGCCACTGCCTCGTTTTCAACTGAAATCCGCATCTCCGCGCCATGACCGCCAACCGCAGGGAATAGCATCGGCGCGAAAATGCGATCGATGTCGCTGAGCGAGCGTCCGCTGACCAGCGCCAGTGCGCCGTTCGTCCGTGACAGCAACGCAGGCAGCGTTTTCGCGAGCTTTGGCGGCACGCGGACCTCATGCGGCGATGGCGCAAGATCGAGCAGCGTGCCGTCGATGTCGAGCAACAAGGCACACCTGCTGAGCGGCGGCATTCGAGGTCCGGCGTCAGCAGCGATTGGGGAAGTCGTTTTCTTCGGCACGGTTTCTATTAGATCCTGATTCATTGTCACTCCACAACGGCCAAAGGCGACGCCACCGATTCGAGCGAGCGCCGTTCGGCCGCAATTCCGTATCGCCAGCCGATCAGCGCGGCCGCGATCATCAATGCCGACCCGAGACAGTACCCGGCGAACACGCTGTCACGCGAGCCGGTGTCGATCAGCGCGCCGAACAGCGCTGGACCGGCGACGCCGCCGATCCCGGTACCGATGGCATAAAACAGCGCGATCGCCAGCGCGCGGACTTCGAGCGGAAACGTCTCGCTCACCGTGAGATAGGCGGCGCTTGCGGCAGGCGAAGCAAAGAAGAAGATCACCATCCACGCGATCGTCTGCGTTTGTGCGGTGAGATAGCCGGCCGCGAACAGATATCCGGACAAGGCCAGCAAAACACCCGAAATGCCGTAAGTGAAAGCGATCATCGTGCGGCGGCCGATCGTATCGAACAGCCGCCCGAGCAGCAGCGGCCCGAGAAAATTCCCGGCGGCGAAAGGCAGGATATACCAGCCGATCTGGTTCGACGGGATATTGAAGAAAGCCGACAGCACCAGCGCGTAGGTAAAGAAGATCGCGTTGTAGAAGAATGCCTGCGCGATCATCAGCGCAAGGCCAACCAGTGACCGCTGCCGATAAACATAAAACAGCGTCTGCGCCACTTCGCGGAGCGGCGTGTGATCGCGCATGCGAAGCTTGATCGTCGGCCACGCCGCATCAGCGGGCCTTGGCGCATAGGGAACCGCCAGTTGCTCGATATCGGCAACGATGAGCGCGGCACGCTCGGGCTGTCCATGAACCATGAGCCAGCGCGGGCTCTCCGGAATCCATAGACGCATTACAACCACGACCAGACCGAGAGCCGCGCCGGTCAGGAACGCGAGCCGCCAACCCAGATCCGGATCGATCACCTGCGGATCGAGCAGCACGATCGCGTTGACGGCGCCGAGCGCCGCGCCGATCCAGAAACTGCCGTTGATCGTGAGGTCGGTCCATCCGCGGTAGCGTGCCGGCACCAGTTCCTGGATCGTCGAATTGATCGCGGTGTATTCGCCGCCGATTCCCGCGCCTGTCAAAAATCGAAACAACGCAAAGCTACCAACGCTCCATGACAGCGCGGTTGCCGCCGTCGCGACCAGATACAGTGTCAGCGTAATGAAAAAGAGCCGCTTGCGCCCGATCCGATCGGTCAGCCAGCCAAAGCCGACAGCACCAATCACGGCTCCGACAAGATAAGCGCTACTTGCAAGGCCGATGTCGAGATTCGTGAAACGAAGCGTGGGGCTATCCTTGAGGGCGCCGGACAGCGCACCGGCCAGCGTCACTTCAAGCCCGTCCAGTATCCAAGTAATCCCGAGGGCAATAACCACGCGCGTGTGAAATTTGCTCCAGCGGAGGCTATCGAGGCGCGCGGGAATATCTGTCTCGACGATCCTGTATGTATCTGGTTGCAATGATTGTCCTTCGATCGTCCCCAAAATGTATACCCGCTCTCGCTTGCCGGCTGAGCCGATGTCTGCGGGAGTTTGACGATCGCGGGCTTGACGGAAATATGACAATCCGGCCTGGACCGGTGGACGTCCTTGTCGAACGAATCCCGGCGTAACCCGCATAAGGAAACGAGCCGCGCAAGGCGGCTCTCACCTCCCGATGGAAGGCTCCCTCACTGGAGTGGGATAACGCGGAACCCAGCCTCGGGTTCCGCTATCGGAGCGCGGCCGCGGCGTGCGGGGGCCGATCTCAGGCTGCGCGGATATTCGCCATGAAGCGATCGAGTTCCTGACGAAGCCGGGTGCTTTCGGCCGACAGCGTTTGAGCCGAGTTCAGCACTTCTTCCGACGCAGATCCGGTTTCGGTCGCCCCGCGATTGACCTGCGTGATGTTGTCGGCGGTCGCCTGCGTACCTTGCGCAACGGACTGAACGCTGCGCGCGATTTCCTGCGTCGCGTCGCTTTGCTGCTGCACAGCGGTCGCAATCGTCGCGGCGATATTCGAAATCTGCCCGATGGTGCTTCCGATTTCCTTGATGGCGGCGACCGATTCCTGCGTCGCGCCCTGCATGCCGGAGATATGCGAGGAAATTTCGTCGGTTGCTTTCGCGGTTTGACTCGCGAGCGACTTGACCTCCGAAGCCACGACCGCGAAACCACGCCCGGCCTCGCCGGCACGGGCTGCTTCGATAGTCGCATTCAGCGCCAGCAGGTTGGTCTGCTCCGCGATCGCCGTAATCAGTTTGACCACGTCGCCGATTTCCTGAGCCGCGCGTGACAACTTGCCGATGCGTGCGTCGGTCTGCTGCGCCTGCTTGACCGCGCCGTCGGCAATACGGTTCGAATCGCGCGCCTGGCGGCCGATCTCATCGACCGACGCGGACAACTCTTCTGTCGCAGCCGCAACCGATTGCATGCTTGAGCATGCCTCTTCGGATGCACCTGCGGCCTGCCCGGACAGACTTTGCGTGGTCTCGGCCGTGCGCGTCAACGTACCTGCCGCAGCCTCGAGCTGAACCGCCGACGACGATACGTTCGACACGATGCTACCGACCGCCTGTTCGAACTGATCGGCAAAACGAATGAGCTCACCCCGCCGCGCCTCGCCGGCCGCTTTGTTTTGTGCGTCATGCGCTGCAGCATCACGTTCCGCTTTCGCAACCGCCTGCACCTTGAATTCTTCGACGGCGCCCGCCATGTCGCCAAGCTCATCCTTGCGGCCGAGTCCCGGCAGAACAACTTCGAAGTCGCCGCCTGCGAGCTTGCGCATCGCCTTGCACATCGCAATCATGGGGCGCGATATGCCGCGGCCAAGCAACCATGCGAATAGTCCGCCGACCACAAAGCCGCCAACCGCGAGCATCAGCAGCAGGCGTTCGGTCTCGCTGATCGCGCCCCTGGATTCCTCATCCAGCCGCTGCTGGTCTCCGATCAGGTCGGCCTTCATGGCATCGGCGAATTGCGTGATCGCGGTCGTCGATTCGCCCATTTCGTTCACCAGAATGGCAACGCTCTTGGCATTCTCGATCAGTTTTCCAAATGCGTCTTGATAACCCGTGAGCAGTGCCGTGACGTCCTTGACTAGCACGGCGACTTTTTCATTGTCCGTTGGAATGGCGTGAACCGCATTCGCCACGAACTTCAAGCGGGCGACCGCGCTGTTTGCGACGGCGATATCCGAATTGAGTACAAACGAACTGGTCAGCCCTGTCGCGGACAGAAGCTGGGTCGTCACCTGCTTTGCGCTGAACACAACCGCGGGCAATTCCATTTCGGCGGCCGTGCTCGCCATATCTTCCAGCTTGTAACGCAGATTGTTGCCGTCGCGCATAAGCTGGTTCTGGGAAATCTGGTCGCTCTCGTGCTTGAGGGTGCGGATGTTCCCGAAGATTTTGGTAAAGGTACGGAACTCGCGCGACAGCCGGGTGATCTTGTCGAGCCGCGCCGAATCGGTGGTCGCCGTCATCGACTGGTCGATGGCGTTTTTCAGTTTGACTTCCGACGCCAGCGCCGCCTTCTCATCGTCATCCTTGGCGGTGACGACATAGAAGCGCGTCAGCCCCTGGTAGGAGATCAGCTCGCGGTCGATATTGCGCGCCAGATCGGACTCCGCCACGCTCTGGCGGTACGATGCGACCTTGCCGGAAATCCGTTCGAAGCCGAGATAGGCGATGCCCATGCTGACCGCCGTTATGGCCAGCACCAGCGCAAAGCCAAGTGTGATCTTCGCGCGGAACCGGAGCGTCGGCATCTTGATCGGAATCGACCGCAGCCAAGTTCGTTTTCCGTCCGCCATTTCCGCCCCCATCGTGTCCCATAACGAATTGATTTCGGAAGCACACGCTCCGATTCCGATGCCGAAAATTAGAGGAGAATGGATAAGAGGGCGTAAATCATTACCGCGCTTCCGGGAAAATTCCGCTTTGCGGACGAAGTGGACGGAAAAAAACCGGTTCATGCGGGCCGATAGACGCGGTTCAGGCTCAAGACAGCCAGGTGCGCAAAGCGTGAGACCACCCCTGAATGGCTGCGCATCTCCCATGCTGCAGCGCGACAACATCCGGGGGACGATTCGGTTTCGGCGTCCGTCAAGCAAGAGTGGCCGCTCGCACAGGAAGCGGCCAATCGATCCACCGCCGGGGGCAAGTGCGACCATCATGGCACAACGGCATCGTGAAAAAGCCGCTTGCCACCCCCTCCTGCAGGCTAGACAATTTCATCAACGACAGGATGGCGAGGCCTTCGGGCTCGCGCCCAACAACAGGGAAGAAACTCGTGCTCGATAAACCTGCCCCGCAAACCGCCACCCGCACGTCCGGTCCACTGGCCGGCTTTCGTATCGTGGAATTCGCCGGGATCGGCCCGGGTCCGTTCGCATGCATGATGCTGGCCGACATGGGCGCCGAGGTCATTACACTTGACCGCGTCGGCGCGAAGAAAAATCTGAAGTCGGTTGCCGGGCGCGGCCGCAAGGTGGTCGAGCTCGATCTCAAGGACAAGGCCGCGATCGCGCAGGCGCTCGATCTGCTTGATCATGCCGACGCGCTGATCGAAGGTTTCCGTCCCGGCGTGATGGAACGGCTGGGCCTTGGCCCCGATGTCGTGCTCGCGCGCAATCCCCGCCTCGTCTACGGCCGCATGACCGGATGGGGACAGGAAGGTCCGCTGGCAAACGCCGCCGGTCATGACATCAATTATATCTCCGTAACCGGCGCACTGGCCGCGATCGGGACCAAGGACAAGCCGGTTCCTCCGCTCAACCTCGTCGGCGACTTCGGCGGCGGCGCACTCTATCTCGTCGTCGGCGTCCTCGCGGCGCTGCTGGAAACCGGGAAATCCGGCAAGGGTCAGGTTGTCGATGCCGCGATGTGCGATGGCGCGGCGTCGCTGATGTCGATGTTCTTCGACATGAAGGCTGCGGGACGCTGGACCGACCAGCGCGAAAACAATTTCCTCGACGGCGGCGCGCATTTCTATGGTGTCTATGAATGCGCTTGCCACAGCTTCATTTCGATCGGCTCGATCGAACCTCAGTTCTATGCCCTGCTCCGCGATCTGGCGGGACTGTCCGAAACCGACTTCGACAAGCAGATGGACCAGAAGGCGTGGCCCGAGTTGCGGCAAAAACTGGTCGACGTGTTCAAGACCAAGACTCGCGATGAATGGTCTGAGATCATGGAGGGCACCGACGTCTGTTTCGCGCCGGTCCTCACCATGACGGAAGCAACAAAGCATCCGCACATGACCGCCCGCGAGACCTTCATCACCCGGCATGGTGTCACCCAACCCGCCCCGGCGCCGCGCTTCTCGCGCACGCCCTCGGCGGCGCGCGACGCCGAGAAGGTAGAACTCGCTGCCGTGACTGACGGCTGGAAGGCATCGAACAGACGGCCCTGATCGCAATTCGCCAATACGATATTGCATGACAGGGCAGCAGACCAACCACAACAAACTGTCTTGCAGTCAGGCCACGCTTCCTGCGTCATTGCTCCGGTAACGACCAAAGGAGCTTTCATGGCTGAGAGCCGGAACGACCGCCCGCCGCCTTCCCAAACCATGCGCGTTTCTGCTGCCATTCTCGGTAACGCGCTCGAGTTCTACGACTTCACGGTCTATGCGGCATTCGCCACCTGGCTCGCCAAGGCGTTTTTCCCGACCGAGAATCCCTCTACTGGGCTTCTGCTGTCGGTTGCGACCTTCGGCGTCGGATTTGTGGCACGGCCGCTCGGCGCCATCGTGGTCGGAGCTTATGCGGACAAGTTCGGGCGCAGACCTGCGATGACCATGACCATCTGGATGATGGCTGTTGGCAGCGGCATGATCGGACTGTTGCCGACCTACGCGCAGATTGGAGTGCTGGCGCCGATCCTGCTCGTGTTCGCACGATTGTTGCAAGGCTTCTCGGCCGGCGGAGAAATGGGACCGACCACAACCTATCTGCTGGAAAGTGCGCCGGCTTCGCGCAAAGGCTTTTACGGAAGCTGGCAGCTCGCCAGCCAGAGTTTGGGCACGGTCATCTCCGGCATCGTCGGTTTGCTGCTGGCTCTACTGATTACACCCGGCGCGACCGATAGCTGGGGCTGGCGCGTCCCGTTCCTGCTTGGCATTCTGATCGCGCCGGTCGGCTACTATATCCGCCGCAATCTCGACGAGACGATCAACGCCGCCGAGGCCCATGACAGCATGGGAAAGGTGATCGCGGACGTCGCGACCAATCACTGGCAGAAAATCTTGCTCTGCATCCTCCTGATTTCGGGTGCAACCATCACCCAGTACTTCTTTCTGTACACGGCGACCTACGCCATCAATACGTTGCACTACAGTTCAGGCTGGTCGATGACCGCCAATCTTGCGACGGGTATCAGCGGCGTGGTGTTCTCGCTCGTGGGTGGACTGCTTGCAGACAAGTTCGGGATCAAAACGATCGCACTGGTGCCGCGACTGATCGTGACCTTGCTACTTTACCCGGCGTTACAACTGGTCATTTCCTCAGGCTCTCCGCTGGTTCTTATCATCACCGTCGCTTGCCTGATGTCGCTTCACGCCATGTCGGGCGGCGCTGGAATCGTCCTCATTCCGCTGATCTTCCCCTCGGCCGTGCGCACCTCGGGACTTTCCATCGCCTATGCGCTCGGGGTGACGATTTTCGGCGGCACGGCGCAGATCGTTTTCACATGGATCATCGCAACCACCGGCGATAAGCTGTCCTGGATCTGGTACATTATCGCCATGAGCATCATCAGCTTCCTCGCCACGCTGGCGATCCGAGTGCCAGACACGTTTGGCCACAAAATGCAGGCCGCGCCGTCACGCGCCTGAGCGTCGTGTCCGGCCTATGAAGGAACAGAAAGGCACGCAATGAACGAGCATCCTTTGGTCGCCGCCCTCAAAGCCCATGAACCGGAGATGATCGCGATTCGGCATCAAATCCATCGCAATCCGGAAGTCGGTTTCGAGGAGACGCAGACCGCTGCGCTGGTGGCGAAGAAGCTGCGCGAATTCGGACTTGAGGTGACCGAAGGCATTGCGAAAACCGGCGTGGTAGGCACCCTTAAAGGGCGGCAACCGGGCCAGCGCGCCGTCGGACTGCGGGCCGATCTCGATGCGCTGCACATCCAGGAGGTGCCGGGACGTGACTACGGTTCGACCGTTCCTGGGAAAATGCACGCGTGCGGCCATGACGGGCACACCGCGATGCTGCTCGGCGCCGCCCACTATCTCTCGAAGCATCCAGACTTCGGCGGCACGGTGAACTTCATCTTCCAGCCTGCCGAGGAAGGGCTCGGCGGCGGCCAGAAAATGGTCGAGGAAGGCCTGTTCGAATCCTTTCCGGTCGACGCCGTTTACGGCATGCACAATATGCCTGGAATTCCGGTCGGCCACTTTCACACGCGGACCGGTCCGATGCTCGCGGCAAGCGACAGCTGGACGGTGAGCTTTCTCGGCACCGGCGGCCACGGCGGCGCGGGCGCGCATCTGGCGACCGACCCGACGCTGCCGGTCGCTCAGTTCATCATGGCGATCCAGACCATCGTCAGCCGTTCGGTGCCGGCGATCGAAACGGCCGTGGTCAGCGTCGGCTCGATCATGGGCGGCGATCCCGGCTCGCCCAATATCATTCCATCAAAGGTCACGATCACAGGCACGGCCCGGTCCTATACGCCTGTCATTCGCGACCTGCTGGAGAGTCGGCTAACCGCGCTCGCACACGCCGGAGCCGCCGCATTCGGCTGCACCGCTGAAGTCATCTACAACCGGCGCTATCCGCCGTTGATCACCCATGCCGAACAAACAGACATTTCAATTGCCGCGGCATCGGACCTGGTGGGCGCGACGCAGGTCGAGGGCAATACGAAGCCCATCACCGGCTCGGAAGACTTCTCCTTCATGCTGGAGGCCAAGCCGGGCGGGTTCATCATGATCGGCAACGGCTTTGCGCCGGATGGCTCGTTCCACAACGTCCATACGCCCGGTTACGATTTCAACGACGACATTCTCACTCTTGGCGCCGCCTATTGGGTGAAGCTTGTGCACACCGAACTGGCGGTTGGCGCGTAACGCATAAGACGCGCAGCGAACTACGATCTCCGTCATGGCCGGGCGTCGTCCCGGCCATCCGCGTCTTCGAACTGGCAATGTCTTCAAGACGTGGATGCCCGGCACAAGGCCGGGCATGACGATCTCCGTGAGACGTCACATTCCTAGCAACCCCTCACGCCGCCGTCTTGTCCTTCAGCACCCCGCGCCGGATCTGGTCTTCCTCGATCGATTCGAACAACGCCTTGAAGTTACCCTCGCCGAAACCGTCGTCGCCCTTGCGCTGGATGAATTCGAAGAAAATCGGGCCGATCGCGTTGGCCGAAAAGATTTGCAGCAGCACCTTGGTCTGTCCGCCGTCAACGACACCTTCGCCGTCGATCAGGATGCCGTCGCGGTGCAGCCGCGCGACATCTTCCCCGTGCTTCGGCAGCCGCGCGTCGATGTTCTCGAAATAAGTCTCGGGCGGCGACGGCATGAACGGCAGGCCATCCGCGCGGAGCTTTTCGACGGCACCGTAGATGTCTTTTGCACCGCAAGCGATGTGTTGAATGCCTTCGCCGCGATAGACATTGAGATACTCTTCGATCTGGCCGGAGTCGCCGGCGTCTTCGTTGATCGGAATCCGGATTTTTCCGTCGGGGC
Source organism: Pseudomonadota bacterium (assembly GCA_041691515.1). Lineage (GTDB taxonomy): Bacteria > Pseudomonadota > Alphaproteobacteria > Rhizobiales > Xanthobacteraceae > Nitrobacter. The sequence continues at coordinate 37,492 of JBEPUM010000006.1, forward strand.
TGGTCAGCGCGCGTGAGAACAGACCGGAGGCGCGGCCTTCGATGTCAAAGAAGCGAATCTGGCGGAAATTGAACAGCCGCTCGTAGAATCCGGTCCACACGTCCATGCGGCCGCGATGCACGTTGTGGGTGAGATGATCGAGATAGAACAGGCCCGCTCCTTCCGGCCGCGGGTTTGTCGCGCCCAGCCACTCGAATTCGATATCGTAAGCGGAGCCCTTGGCACCGTAACGATCGACGAAATACAGCAGACTGCCGCCGATGCCCATGATCGCGGGCACATCGAGCGTCTTCTGCGCCGGCGTCACATCGGCCGGCTCGGCACCAAGCGACACCGCGCGCTCATAGGCGCGTCTCGCATCGACGACACGAAACGCCATCGACGGCGCACACGGTCCATGCGCGGCGACAAAGTCGAAGCCGTGGGTTCCCGGCTCTTCATTGACGAGGTAATTGATATCGCCTTGACGGTAGACCGTGATCTTCTTGGTCTTGTGGCGGGCCACGGGCACGTAGCCCATCAGTTTGAACAGCGCGTGCAGCTCTTCGGGCTTCGGATGCGCATATTCGACGAATTCGAACCCGTCGGTGCCCATCGGATTGTCGACGGAAATGACGGCGGCTGGCGCGTCGTGCGGAAACGGACCCATAACAGACCTCCCTGAATTAGCTGCCTGCATCCTCGGTCATTTCGCGTGCAATGTGTGTGCAAAGCTACCCGCGGAGTGCTATTGTGATGCGTGATCTGTGCACATAATGCGGATTTCATGCATGATTTCAGTCGATGCGTTCGATCTCACAATGCTCGCCGCCTTGCAGGACGACGGGCGTCTCACCAACCAGCAACTCGCCGATGTCGTCGGGCTCTCCGCATCCCAGTGTTCGCGGCGGCGGATGCGTCTCGAAGACGAGAAGGTGATATCAGGTTATCACGCCGACCTCTCCGGCGAGGCGCTGGGCTTCACCCTGATTGCCTTCATTCACATCACGCTCGCGACCCATTCGCCGGATAACGCGAAAAAATTTCGTGCTTTGATCAATCGCGTCGACGAGATTCAGGAAGCCTATTCGCTGACCGGCGACGCCGACTACCTGCTCAAGGCTGTTCTGCACGACCTCAAGAGCCTGTCCGATATCGTCAACAACGTGCTGATGCCGCACCAGAGCGTCGCCCATGTGCGATCGTCGATCGTGCTCGACCGTCTCAAGGAAACTTCAAAGCTGCCTTTGAAAGCGAAGCGTTTGCATCGTTAAGGCCGCTGCAAATGCGCGCCTCACCTCGCAACGGCAATCATGGCTGGAATCGAGGGTATTGCGCCCTTCGCATCCGGTGCACGATTTGTCATGATCAGATAATTGAAACCGGACCAACGCCATGGTGCTGCAAATCAGACCGAATTGCGAATATTGCGACAAGGACCTGCCGCCGCAGGCGCTCGACGCCCGCATCTGCAGCTATGAGTGCACGTTCTGCGCGGATTGCGTCGAAACGAAACTGCAGAATGTCTGCCCGAACTGCGGTGGCGGCTTTGCACCGCGTCCGATCCGCCCCAAGCAGGAATGGCGAGGCGGCATATGCGCGGCGAAGCAGCCGCCATCGGACAAGCGCGTGCATCTGAAATATAGCGCCGACGACATTGCAGCGCATGTTGCGCGCGTCGAAAAGATTCCGCCGGAGCAAAGATGAACGGTTACTCTGCCGCCCGGATGGTGCCTTCGACCTCACCAAAACCGACACGGTAGCCGTCGCCCTGGCACCAGCCGCGCATGACCAGCGAATCGCCATCTTCTAGAAACGTGCGCCGCGCGCCGCCCGGCAACTCCAGCGGCTCGGCGCCGTTCCACGAGATTTCCAGCAGACTGCCGCGCTGATCCTTCTCGGGGCCGCTGATGGTGCCGCTCCCCAGGAGATCGCCGACGTTCATGGCACAACCGCTTGATGCGTGGTGAACAAGCTGCTGCACCGACGACCAGTACATATATTTGAAGTTGGTCCGGGAGATGTTTGCGGGCGCATTCATGCCGGCCGTGCGCAGGCCGACATCGAGATGGAGATCGTAGTTGTTGGCGCCACGCTGCCGTAGATACGGCAGCGGTTGCGGATCCTGCGCCGGCCCCTGCACACGAAAAGGCTCCAGCGCCTCGCGCGTTACGACCCAGGGGCTGATCGATGTGCCGAATGCCTTGGCCTGGAACGGTCCGAGCGGCACATATTCCCACTGCTGAATGTCGCGTGCGCTCCAGTCGTTGAGCAGCACGAAACCGAAAATCATCTCCTCGGCTTGCGCCTCGGTCAGCATCTCGCCCATCTGCGACGAACCGCCAACCACGACGCCGATCTCGAGTTCGAAATCGAGCCGCTTGCATGGACCGAACGTCGGCGCATCCGCCGCCGGTGGCTTCAGTTGTCCTTGCGGCCGCCGCACCTCGGTGCCGCTGACCACCACGGTGGACGCGCGGCCGTTGTAGCCGATCGGCATGTGCAGCCAGTTCGGCTGCAAGGCATTGTCCTTGCCGCGAAACATCACGCCGACATTGGTCGCGTGCTCCTTCGACGAATAGAAATCGGTGTAGCCGGCGACCGCAAATGGCATGTGCAGTTGCACATCCTTGCGCGGCAGCAGCGCGCGTTTGCGCAAACTCGCGTTTTCGCGCAGCTTCGGATTATCATGACGGAGCAACTCGCTGATCTGCTGGCGCGTCTGCGACCACGCTTTCGGCCCGAGCGCCATGAAGGCATTGAGCGAATGTTGCGCGAGCACGCCGGGTTCACCCGCCTTCAAAAGTCCTTCGGATTCCAGTGCGGCCAGATCGAGCACGTGGTCGCCGATCGCAACGCCAACGCGCGGCATGGTGCCCGGCGTCGAGAACACGCCGTAGGGCAAATTCTGGATCGGAAAATCCGAGGCCGGATCGACGGCGATGAAGGATTTCAGCTTGGGATCATTGGGATGGGGCATTTTTCCGGTCTTTCTCACCCTCCCCTGGAGGGGAGGGTCGATGTGAGCGTGGCGAATATCAGGGTGGGGTGACGTTCGGACGGCGAGTTCACCCCACCCCGCCGCTCAGTTCATTCGCGGCGACCCCCCCCCTCCAGGGGAAGGTGAAGTCACGGCTTCGTCGGATCGAACCGCTTCTCAAGTCCCTTCCAGCAATCGGCATAATCGTCCTGCAGCGTCGCGGAGGACGCGGCATATTCGGTTACGCGCTGGGGGAAGCGCGTCTCGAACATGAAGGCCATGGTGCCCGTCAGCTTGACCGGCTTCTGCTCGCCGTTGCTGGCGTGATCGAACGCTTCGCGATCCGGCCCGTGCGGCAGCATCATGTTGTGCAGGCTGATGCCGCCCGGCGTGAAGCCTTGCGGCTTGGCGTCGTAGACACCGTAGATCAGCCCCATGAACTCCGACATGATGTTCATGTGATACCACGGCGGGCGGAAGGTGTTTTCGGCCACCGCCCAGCGCTCCGGAAAGATCACGAAGTCGATATTCGCAGTGCCCGCCGTTTCCGATGGCGAGGTCAACACCGTGAAGATCGACGGATCGGGATGATCGAAGCCGATCGCGCCGACCGGCGAGAAGGCACGCAGATCATACTTGTAGGGCGCGTAGTTGCCGTGCCACGCCACCACGTCGATCGGCGAATGCGGCAGCGTGGTCTTCCACAGCGTGCCGCCCCACTTCACGAACAGCTCGGTCGGGGTGTCCTTGTCCTCATAGGCCGCGACGGGCGTGAGGAAATCGCGCGCGTTGGCAAGACAATTGGCGCCGATCGGGCCGCGCTCCGGCAGCGTGAACGCGCCGCCATAATTCTCGCAGAGATAGCCGCGCGCGGGGCCTGCGGGAATTTCGACGCGGAATTTGACGCCGCGCGGAATCACCACGATCTCGCCGGGCTCAGAATCAATACGCCCAAACTCCGTAACAAAGCGAAGGCTTCCCTGTTGAGGCACGAACATCATCTCGCCGTCGGCATTGTAGAAATGCTGGTCCACCATCGACTTGGTGATGAGATAGACATGCGCGGCCATGCCGGCCTGGGTGTTGGCATCGCCCGCTGTCGTCATGGTGTAAACGCCCTGGAGGAACGTCATGTCCTGCTTCGGCATCGGCTGCGGATCCCAGCGCAACTGCGCGATCGGCATCTCGTTCTCGAGACAAGGCGCGGTGCGCCACAGATTTGCATCGGCTTTCACGAAACGCCCCGAATGCTTCACCGACGGACGGATGCGATAGAGCCACGAGCGCTCATTGCTGCCGCGCGGTGCCGTGAACGGCGAACCGGACAATTGCTCGGCATAAAGGC
>JBEPUM010000007.1:0-41596 GCA_041691515.1 Pseudomonadota bacterium
TGTCAGACGTCGTCGTCAACAACACCGCAAAGCATCGTTATGAACTCACCGTCGAGGGGCACCTCGCCGCGACCTATTACAAGCTCGCGGACGGCGTGATTACCTTCGTCCACACCGAGGTGCCGCCGGAGCTCGGCGGCAAGGGTGTCGGCTCAAAACTGGTGAAAGGCGCGCTGGATCAGGTTCGCGCCGATGGGCTCAAGGTGATCGCGGAATGTGAATTCGTCAAAGGCTGGATTGGCAAGCATCCGGACTATGCGGATCTGCTGAAATAACAACGCAGCCCTCTCGATGGCCGACTGCCAAAGCGTGTGTGACGCAAGCCAATCGATGACGCCATTGCGCAAATTCCACGCCCGACTTATCTTTCGCTGCAGTCACTATCGTTGCGCCTACGTGATTTTGGAACGTCATGACCCACGCTAGCGTTCGCGACAACAAATCCCTCGGCCGGTTCGAGCTCGATGCCGAAGGTGCGGTGGCCTTCGCGAACTATCGCCTCGCGCCGGGCAAGGTGATCATCACCCACACGGAAACGCCGCGCGCGCTGCGCGGACGCGGCATCGCTTCCGAACTGGTGAAGGGCGCGCTCGATCTGATCCGCGCGGATGGATTGAAGGTCGTGGCCGGATGCGGCTTCGTGGTCGATTATCTCGACAAGCATCCGGAATTTGCAGACTTGGCTGGATAGGCCGCGGCGGCGCGATCTGTCTATCGCGTCCCTGTGACGTCGCTGTCACGGCTGGGAGGGCGCCGGCCCGACCACTGGGACGGGGGGAGCGCTCCGCCGGTGGCCGGTCTTGATGGTCTGCCGCCGGCACCTGCAAGTGCGGAGCCGAGTTCGATGGCGTTCTTGAGGAAATCCAGTGACGCGCTCACGTCGCCCCCCGAACTGCCTCCCGAGCCATCATAGCCATTGAGGGTCCAACGACGACTGCCGCTGCCGCACGCCGCGCAGCAGTTCTCGCATCCCTCGCGGCCACCGCGCCCCACACCCCAATAAATTTTGGAGTTACCGCTCCGCCAGCCGCCATAACAGACTTTTTCTCCGGACCTGCAGTTCAGCGTGTACTCGTGAAATCGGGAGTCCTTCAGCGGATAGACTTGGTCGCCTCCGGGCCAAGCAGCACCGCGACCGTTGGCGTAAAATTCCAGCTCGACCGCGTAGTGATCGAGACTGCGAACCAGCAGGGTCAGTTGATTGGATCGGTCACCGGCGGAAGAGAGCGTATAGTCCTTTGAACCGGAACCGCAGGTCGTGCAGCACTGTTCGCAACTATGTCGATCGTCGTTCCCGACACCCCAGTAAGCGCCTTCGTCATTGCCACGCCAAGCGCCATAGCAGATCTTTTCATGAGGCTGACAGCTCAGCTTGATGGTCTTACGATCGGTATCGTTTCCGTTGATAAAGTAGGTTTCCGACGCGGACGGCCATACGCGATTTCGGGACTGGGAGTAAAGCTTGATCTGAACGCGCTTCGGATCGCGGTTGATAAATGTGAAGGTAAGTTCGTCATCCGCGTTCCGCTGAGGATCGGATTGCGAAACAGCTGGCGTCGACTGCGGTGGCGGGCCGGTAGACGGCGAGGCAAACGTTTCATTTTCGCTTTTGCCGGTTAGAAATGAGCAAGAGATCGCAGACGTCTTGTTGCGCAATGCCACCCCGGCGATGGAGACGATCTTCCATCCGTTATCCCCGAGCTGCGCCACGCCGCTCGCGGCAACCGGGCCCAACCGCACCCAGGTCGACATCGCATCGACGCGCGGCGTCAAGGGCAGCGTATCGCCGGAGAATTGGACGGCAACGTTGAGCGGCTCGCACGAATTCGTCACTGTATACTTGACGCCCGGCACGATCGGCAAAACGCTGATGCACTTGCAGTCGTCCTGGGTCAGCGTCCGGCTGCTCGTTACCGCAATGTCGCCGCCGTAAGCCACGGCCTCCATCGCAAAACTCGCCGCCAGGATTGCGACCAGAAAGCTGATGAGCCGGGTTGCCACTAAAAACCTCTAACTCTAAATTGGTGTCTTAAAAAGAATATCCTACTGTGGGTTCATGTTTGGCTGCAAGGCATGGGACCTGGTCAAGAGCCTGCGCGAAATTGTCGCGGCGTGATCTGCGGCTCCAGTGATCGTGGAAACGAGATCACACCTGCACATTCCGTGCAGACTACGACGCCTCAGACGATCTTGATCGACATATCCGGCAAGCCCTCGATCTTGCACAGGAGCACGTCGCCCTTGACCACCGGTCCGACGTTCGCCGGAGTGCCGGAATAGATGATGTCGCCGGCCTTGAGCTCGAACGCCTCCGATAGTTTAGAGATCTGTTCGGCGACGCTCCAGATCATCTTGTCGAGATCCGCATCCTGCCGGACCTTGCCGTTCACGGCGAGCGAGATCGCACCCTTGGTGAAGTGCCCGGTCTTGGCTACCGGATGAATCGGGCCGAGCACGGCGGCGTGGTCAAAACTCTTGCCGATTTCCCAGGGCTTCTTCAACGCGGCCATTTCGTTCTGCAGGTCGCGACGCGTCATGTCGAGGCCGACCGTATAGCCGTAAACATGGTCGAGCGCTTTTTCGGGGGCAATGTTGGTGCCGCCGGACTTCAGCGCCGCCACGAGCTCGACCTCGTGATGATAATTTTTCGTCAGCGACGGATACGGATGATCCGCAACGGTGCCGACGGCGACATTCTGAATCGCATCTGTCGGCTTCTGGAAAAAGAACGGTGGCTCGCGGGTCGGATCGGAGCCGCGTTCGATCGCGTGCGCTGCGTAGTTGCGGCCGATGCAATAGATGCGGCGTACTGGAAACACGCCAGTTTCACCCACGATCGGAATGGTGATCGGCTCATGCGGAAAGATCGGTTTGGCGGCCTGCGCCGCGGCAGGACGAGATTCCGCGACGGCGCCGGCAAGCGCGGCCGCGCCAGTTGCGAGAATGGTTCTTCGATCGAATGCCTGCATGGGAGTTCTCCGTTTTTCTTGCGCACTCCCCATAGCATGCATCGGCTGGTATGCCAGCCCCTTGTATTATCAATGCAGACTGTTCGGGTGCTGCAACGCAACCCGTCAGAGACCGCCAACAAAAAAGGCCCGCCGAAGCGGGCCTTTTCCAACCGGGCTTCGCAGCACCCGGATCAGTGCTTCATGTCGGGCGGAAGCTTACCGCCGTTCGCCGCAAGCTGAGCCATCATCTGCTTGTGCAACCACATATTCATGGTCGCGGAGTCGTTGGTGTCACCTGAATACTTCAGGTCCTTCGCCAATTCCTTGCGGGCGCTGAGGCTGGAATCGATACCGAGCGCCTTCATCAGATCGACGATCGACGTCCGCCATTCCAGCTTTTCCTTCTTGTCGGCAACAGCCTTGTCGAGAATCGCCGCGACATCAACGCTTCCCGCGGGCGCTGCGCCACCGGACGCGGGTGCGGCGGCGCCGCCTGCATCAGGTACCGGTGTCGCCGCTTCCGCGTGCGTACCGAAGATGGCGCCCATGATTTTTCCAAATATGCTCATTGTGTCGCTCCCAAAATAACTTGAAGACTGCGCTGATCCAAAACGGGCGCATCGTGTCGGCTCCGTCAGATCGATTCAAAGACTAGCCGCCTCATTGCAGCTTGCCAATGCGTCAACGTCAACCAGCCCTACGAGCTTTTTCGGCATGACGGTCGCAGATGACATCACAATGTCGCATTTGCTCCACCCCAGCGCGGTGAACGGAATTATTCAAATGAGATCGAACTCAGAATCGCATGCTGCATTGCAGCCGCCACAGAAATTCACTGAACCGTGAGCAACGCGGTTCAGTGATCGGCGTTAAAGTCGCAGAACAGGTCGCGGCAAGGCCAGATTCTTTGCTCTCGCGTCTGGCTTGATCGTGATCGTTTCCGTAGGGGCAAACTCGCGCCGTCCGGTGGCGTGCAGAATTGTCGCCGTGAAAGGGACAACGCGCATGGCCACCTCTTATCCTGTCGATGCCACATTAAAAGTACAACCAACTTCGGACTCTGCGAGCGGACCCGTGATCCGGCATATCGGACTTTCCGATCTGCACGAGGCCTTGCGGCTGGGCTGGGAAGATTTCAAGGCGGTGCCGAGCCACGCCATCATCTTGTGCGTGATCTATCCGGTGCTCGGCATTCTGCTGGCGCGGCTTGCGCTGGGTTACTCGGTTTTGCCGCTGCTGTTTCCCCTCGCCGCGGGTTTTGCGTTGCTCGGGCCGTTTGCCGCGCTCGGCCTCTATGAGTTGAGTTATCGGCGCGAACTTGGCCAGGACGCATCGGCATGGCATGCGACAGGTGTGCTGCGCTCGCCATCGTTCGGCGCGATGCTTGGGTTGGGCGCGCTGCTGCTCGCGATTTTCGTGGTATGGGTCGCGACCGCGCAGGCGATCTATGTCTCCACATTCGGTAACGCGCCGGCGTCGGAAATTCCCGACTTCGTCACACGCGTGCTGACTACACCAGAAGGCTGGCGCCTGATCGTGGTGGGCTGTGGGATAGGATTCCTGTTCGCCGTCTTGGCACTGTGCATCAGCATCGTGTCGTTTCCGCTGATGCTAGACCGGCACGCCGGCGTGACCGACGCCATGTTGACGTCGATGCGCGTGGTTGCGAAGAATCCGGTCGCGGCAGCGGAATGGGGCGTGATCGTTGCCGCGTTGCTGGTGCTCGGATCGATCCCCTTCTTCCTCGGCCTTGCGGTTGTGATCCCGCTGCTTGGCCATGCGACGTGGCATCTATATCGCAAGGCCATCGAACCCGTCGCCACCTCGCACGAGCCCGCTGCCGTGATCAAACCACGCCGCTACGCCGCTGACTTCCCGTCGTCGCTGTTTCAGTGGGGCCGCAAGGACCGATAACAAGCGATGACCGACGCCTCGCCGCCGATCTCCTTTGGCCGTATGGTCCCGCGAGATCGGCGGTTTATTTTTCCGATTTTCGGCGATCAGCAGCCGCATCAATAGCGAGAGATCGCACACCAACTGCAGGCCTTGTTTTGGCCGCGGTTCGCACAGAGATTTCACATCGCCGGGGTATCATGTTGTTTGCGACCAACACGCAAAGCGATTGATGGTGACGCTATGAGCCCCCTCCTCAAAGCGATAGTGCTCGGCACGTTGATGGCAGCGCCGATGTCTTCGGCTTATGCGGCCGCTTGCGGCAGCGGCAGTTTTGAAACGTGGCTCACGGATTTCAAAAGCGATGCCGCCGCCAAAGGCATTTCCGAACGCACGATCGCTGCGGGCCTCAACGGCGTAACGCCGGATCAGAGCGTGCTATCGCGGGATCGCTCTCAGAAAGTATTTCAGCAGAGCTTTGAACAATTCTCCGGCCGCATGGTCCCGCCCCGGCTCGCAAAGGGCAGCACCATGATGAAGCAGTATGGCTCGGTGCTGTCGCGTATCGAACAGAAATACGGAGTGCCCGGTGAAGTTCTCGTTGCGATCTGGGGTCTGGAGACCGATTTCGGCGTCAACAGTGGAAAGTTTCCAACCATCCGCGCGCTGGCGACACTCGCCTACGACTGCCGGCGCTCGGACCAGTTTCGCGGCGAGTTGATGGATGCGTTGCGTATCGTCGAGCGCGGCGACCTTGCGCCATCGGACATGCGCGGCGCCTGGGCTGGCGAGATAGGCCAGACACAGTTCATGCCGTCGTCATATCTGAAATTCGCGGTTGATTTCGATGGCAACGGCCGCCGCGACCTCTTGCACAGCGCGCCGGACGTCCTGGCATCGACGGCGAATTATCTGGCAAGCTACGGCTGGCAGCGGGGAAAGGATTGGGAGCCCGGCAGTCCGAATTTCGATGTGATCAAGCAGTGGAACAAGAGCGACGTCTACGCCCGGACGATCGCCTATTTCGCCAGCCAGCTTGCACGAGCGCCTTGAATCCCGTTCGGTCTGGCGATGTGCCGATCGCAATCCGCGACCGGCACACGCAAATAAGTCTACTTCATCATGCTCGCGCGCATGGCGTTGCCGAGATGCATCGCGCATGCACCCATCTTGCCGCTCAACATGGCGCCTTGCGCATCGGCGATTTCCTTGAACGCCGGCATCTTGTTGGCATCCGCATCCGGCATCGCCTCAACCGCGGTCTCGGTCTTCTCGAGGTTGGCACCTGTACAACCGCTGTGAATCTTCGCAGCGGAGGCCGGCGCAACTGTCAACATAACCGCCGCCACGGCGGCCGCTCCCAGTAGAGTCTTCATCATTTGACTTCCCCATTTTTGGCAGCCGCTGCATCATCGCCGCAGTCTGCGGAAATGATTGTTAGGGTGCTTCAACGCGATGCGCGTTGAATTTCGCGCGAGCCGAATGTGATCGACGTGCGGCGCAAATGTGTCATGCGCAAACAGGGTTTTCCGTTACAGAGCCGTAATGTCTTACGGGTTTGTAATGTGACCGATCGCAAATTGCTTTGGCTTCGATCGGCTATCTCGGCGATCGCTCACGCAGGGCGGAGATGGCCTCCGTCACACGGACAACCTCATTCGCCTCCTGCCGTGAGGCGCTCGCGAACTCGCCAAGCGGCTTGCCGAGGCGAGCTGATGTGGTTGTGGAGATCTGGCGCATCAGCCTGCACTCATCTGGCATCCACCATCGTGCAAATTTCGCGAGAATCGTTCTGGTGACGTCGCAATCGAGATCGACATTTATTCCACCATATTTATGCAGATCGACTGCTCCCGTTCGCTCGAAAATGATCCGGGCATCTCAACCCGGATTGTGGCGAACACATCCCCCACACCCACGTGACGTGACGCAGATCCCCCGCTCATGTCCAAGGGCAACCTGTGGTGTCTGACGGTTTCGCTGTCTGATTCCTTCAGATTTGCGTCGGCATGCGATAAAATGAATACATATTCTTTTTTATGACATTCATGTGAATAACACATGGCGGAGGGATGGCATGGTCCCCATGTGCTACTTCACGTGGTCGTGCTTCCAGCCACGCCATTTCGCGCGATCTTCACGACTTTAGAACCTTATCGGTACTCCTGTCGTACCAAGTAAGCCCGCAGCGAGGCTGAATAGCTAGTTTTCTCACCCAAGACGGGGGATAAAGCTCATTCACCTGAGGGCACAGCGGCGCTTGAAGGTTAATCATTCCTTGCTTAAGCCATGCGAATTACGATTAGCTGCATCGCAACATTTGAACTGCTGCACCGCACCTGACTGCCCTATATTCATTTCAACGATGAGGCTTCCCTCCAAGGGCTGAATCGGAAAGACAAGGAGATTAACCATGCTGCTCTCATTCATCCGCATGATCCAGGCGTTCCGGGAGTATCAGCGCAACGTCAGCGAGCTCTCGCAGCTCAATGACCGCGAACTGGCCGATATCGGCCTTGATCGCTCGGATATCCCGCGCGTCGCCGCGGGTTCCTACAACGGCTAAGTTCTCTTAGCCGGCTGCCTCGAACGGATAACGCCCGCCTCGTGCGGGCGTTGTCGTATCTGCAATCCCCGGGGTTGTATCTACGCTCCCTGCGGCGCAAACGCGATTCCCCTCCGGTAGAAAACACGCTACCCCTGCGGCCATGACACAGATCGAATCCTCCCGCGCCGTCGTCCATATCGTGGGCGCTGGCCTCGCCGGCTCGGAAGCCGCCTGGCAGGTGGCCCAAACCGGCACCCATGTGGTCTTGCATGAAATGCGCCCGCATCGGATGACCGAGGCGCATCAGACCGACGGCCTGGCTGAGCTCGTCTGTTCTAACTCGTTCCGCTCCGACGACGCCGCCAATAACGCGGTCGGACTGCTGCATGCCGAGATGCGCAGACTCGGTTCGCTGATCATCCGCTGTGCCGACGCCAATCAGGTCCCGGCCGGTGGCGCCCTTGCGGTCGATCGTAACGGCTTTTCCGCGGCGGTAACCAAAGCCCTTAGCGATCATCCGCTCATCGAAATCGACCGCGCCGAAGTCGATGGTCTGCCGCAGGCGGACTGGCGCAACGTCATCGTTGCCACCGGCCCGCTAACCTCCGCCCCCCTCGCGGACGCGATCCGCGCGCTGACCGATGAGTCCGCGCTGGCTTTCTTCGACGCGATTGCGCCGATCGTTCATCGCGACAGCATCGACATGTCCAAAGCCTGGTTCCAGTCGCGCTATGACAAGGTCGGTCCGGGCGGCACCGGTGCCGATTACATCAACTGCCCAATGACCGAGGCGCAGTACCACAGCTTTGTTGACGCGCTGGTTGAGGGAGAAAAGGTCGACTTCAAGGAGTGGGAGACCAATACCCCCTATTTCGACGGCTGCCTGCCGATCGAGGTGATGGCCGAGCGCGGCCGCGAAACCCTTCGCTACGGCCCGATGAAACCGGTGGGCCTGACCAATTCGCACGATCCGACAGTGAAGCCCTACGCGATCGTGCAGCTCCGCCAGGACAACAAGCTCGGCACGCTCTACAACATCGTCGGTTTCCAGACCAAGTTGAAGCACGGCGCGCAGACGCGCATCTTCCGCACCATTCCCGGCCTCGAGAATGCAGAGTTCGCCCGCCTCGGCGGTCTGCATCGCAACACCTTCCTGAATTCGCCAAAGCTGCTCGACACCCAGTTGCGATTGCGCGCCGAGCCGCGGCTGCGTTTTGCCGGGCAAATGACAGGATGTGAAGGCTACGTCGAATCCGCGGCGATCGGCCTGATCGCAGGCCTCTATGCTGCTTCGGACGCGCGGACGCAGAGCCTCGCGCCCCCGCCGCCGACCACGGCACTCGGCGCGCTGCTCGGTCATATCACCGGCGGTCACATCGAGACCATCGACGCCGGGCCGCGCTCGTTTCAGCCGATGAACATCAATTTCGGATTGTTTCCGCCGCTCGCAAATCCGCCGACCAAAAAGGCTGACGGCACACGGCTGCGCGGTAATGAGAAGACGGTCGCGAAAAAGCAGGCGATCAGCGCCCGCGCATTGGCCGACCTCGATCGCTGGATCGCGGATGCACTCCGCGTCGCGGCGGCCGCATAAATTCAACACGTTGTCTTTCAGGATCGTTCATGCCCCTCCCGAAACAGGACGCTGCATTCCTGTCCACGACCTGGACCGAAGGCGTTCTGCTGAAGCGCGACGTGTTTTCCACTGTTGAACGCGGCCGATTTCGTGGCGCCTCCGGCGACGTCGATGCGGTGCTGCGGCGGCTCGACCAGGTGCCGTGGTGGTCATACATTCCTGCGCGTCACCTGTTCGCGCGCGAACGACGTGCCCTGCAAATCGCACGTGGCCTCGCGGTCGGGCCGGAACTGCTATGGGCGGGACAGCAGGCGCTGTTGCGCGGGTTCATCGATGGCGTGGCGCTACATCTGGCAAAACCCTATGGCGACCGCGCCTATTTTCAATCCGCCAAGATGGCGCTGCGCAAGCTGCATCGGGCCGGCATTTGCCACAACGATCTCGCCAAGGAGCAGAACTGGCTGCGCGGCAGCGATGGTCGTGCTTACCTGACCGACTTTCAACTCGCGGCATGCTTCAATCGACGTTCGCGGCTGTTTCGCATCGCAGCTTATGAAGACCTGCGTCATCTTCTGAAACACAAGCGCACCTACGCACCGGATGCGCTGACGCCCCGCGAGCACAAAATCCTCGCGCGCAAGTCGCTGGTGGCGCGGACGTGGCTGATGACGGGCAAGAAGGTCTATCGCGCCATCACACGCGGAATTTTCAATTTCACCGACCGCGAAGGCGGTGGCCGGCGCCTCGTCAACGACGCCCCGGTGCTGATAGCCCGCATCCGGGAAAATCCAGCGGTGCGCGACACCGCTATCGTCGCATTCGCGGATCGCCGCAGCGGTGTCGGCCTTTATGCGTTTGTAGAGGCCGATCAGGCCGGGCTTGAAGCCACGCTGCGAACGGCGCTGGCGGCTTCGAAAGATCCGAAGCCCCCCGAGCATATTCAGATCGTCCCGCTCCTGCCGCGTGATGTCAGCGGCAAGATCCGCACGGAAATCCTCCAACTTATTGCGATGAACCAGATCGACCTGATCGAACCGCTCATCACCAGCCCCGCCGATCGCGAATTTTTCCGCGGCATCCTCGAGAGCCGGAAAAACCTGCGCGACCGCTTCAATTTTGGATCAGCCGATCAGAAGCTGCCATCCTGACTCAAGCGCGGAACGCCTTCGTTCGTGACGCCCGCCACAATGTCCACAGCACGCGCAACCGCGACGTCGCTTGCGGCGCAAAGGGATCGACGTCGCCGCGGACCAAGCGATCGAGCGCGGGTCGCACGAGCGTGAGCGGCAAAAATACGGGTCGCACCTCCGGCGGCGTGGCCGACAGCAACGCCAGCGCCGTATCCCAATGCAATTGCGCTTCCTCGGCCAGTTCGCCGAGCGCCGTACGCAACGACGGCGCGTCTCGTCCCGCGAACACCTGTTCGAGATCACCTCCATGCCGTTCCAGCAAATCGAGCGGCACGAACAACTGCCGCCGGGACGCGTCCGGTCCCAGCGCTGCGATCAGCTGCGTGATCCCCCGCGCAAGTCCGGCGTGACGCGCCAGATGATCTGTCTCATCGGATTGATGTCCGGCGATGCGCGCCGCGAGCGAAAAGAGAGCGCATGATGTATCGCCGAGGTATCGCTCCAGCGCGGCCATATCCGGCACCGGATCATTATAAAGATCGAATTGATGCGCTTCGATCAACCGCAATATCAGTTCGATCGGCAGCCCATGATCCCGGATTGCCACCAACAGCTCGGCCGCGACCGGGTTGCCTTCGACGCCGCCATGTCCCGTGCCGCCAAGCATATCCGTCCACCACTGCAGACGGATTTCGCCCGGCAGAGGCTGAGTGACCTGCTCCCGGACCCTGACGATCTCGACGTTAAAAGCATACAGCGCCAACAGCGCACGGCGGCAATGGGCTGGTGCGAAGATCGCCGCTGCATAGCTTTCGAAATCGTGGGTGCGAACCAGGTCGGCGCAGAATGCCGCGGAGGTGGTCGCTTGCGTCGCGCCGCTCATGACACCGCGATAAGGGCAGCCGCGACACGGCGCCGCTCGCCCAGCATGATGTTGTAGGTACGGATCGCCGGTCCGGTCAGCATGGTGTCGATCCCGACATGATAGCGGCGCAGTGCATCGCGTAGATCGGAAGGCGCGAGCCAGACCTCGGTGCCGGTGCCGATCAGCAACGTATCGATCCCTGCTGAGCCCGCGAATACCCGCGCCAGTGCTTGGCGATCGATGTCCTGCGGCCGTGTCACCGGCCACGCCCAGATGCCGTCGGGCAGGCACAACAGCGAGCCGCGATGCGACATGGTATCGAAGCGAAAGCCGCCGTTGCCGTAGGCTTCGATCGGCGCGGAACGCGGAAGGTGCGGCGTGTCCGGTGTTTCCGCGCTCACGGCTTCGAGGGTTTTTGCGGTTTTGCGGCCTTGTCCTTGGCCGGCTTGTCCTCGGCATCGGCGCGATGATCGCCGACGCCGAGATAGATCAGGATCGGCGCTGCGATGAAGATCGAGGTGTAGGTACCGACCAGCACCACGCCGAACATCATCACCGCGGTAAAGCTGTGGATCGCCGGGCCGCCGAACAACAGCAGCGCGAGCAACGCCAGCGTCACCGTGACGTGCGTGATGATCGAACGCGACAGCGTCGAGTTGATCGACTCGTTGAGCAGTTCCGGCATCGGCATCTTCTTGTAGCGCCGCAGCATCTCGCGGATACGGTCGTAAATAACGACGGTGTCGTTCAGCGAATAGCCGAGAATGGTCAGGAGCGCCGCGATGCTGGTGAGATCGAAATCGACCTGCGAGATCGACATGAAGCCGATGGTGAGCACGATGTCGTGGACGTTGGCGATCATCGCGCCGAGCGCGAACTGCCACTCGAACCGGAACCAGAGGTAGATCAGGATGCCGACGATCGCCAACATCAGGCCGACCATGCCGTAGGCGAGCAGTTCGCCTGATACGCGCGGTCCGACCACCTCGACGCGGCGATAGGTGATGCTGTCGCCCAGCGCGCCGCGCACCTTCTGCACGGCATCCTGCTGCGCGGCATCGCCGCCCGGCTGTTCGGCGACACGGATCAGCACTTCGGTCGGCCCGCCGAACTGCTGAAGCTGGACCTCGCCGAGACCGAGCTTGTTCAACGTGGAGCGCATTCCCGCGATGTCCACGTCGCCGGATTTCGCCTGCACTTCGAGCAGTGTACCGCCCTTGAAGTCGATGCCGAAATTCAGCCCGTGCGTGAAGAACAGCGTGATGGCGACGATCGACAGCAACGCCGAGATCGGAAAGCTGATGCGGCGGAAACGCGTGAAATCGAACTTGGTATCGTCAGGCACGATCCGCAGCGACGGCAGCAGGCCGAAGCAACTGACGATGGTCAGGACGACGATAAGGGCACCGAGCCCGAGCAAAACAAAGTGGGTCAAAGTCGGCTCGCCCTTCTTAAATCGGCACGCGTTGCGGCCGCTTCCATCGCACCCACCCGGCAACGATCAGTCGCGTCAGCGTGAAAGCGGTGAAAACCGTGGTGATAATGCCGATACCGAGCGTCACAGCGAAGCCGCGCACCGGACCGGTGCCGATGTAGAACAGCACTGCGGCGGCTATAAACGTCGTAATGTTCGAATCCAGGATCGTCGCCAGCGCCCGCTTGAAGCCTGCATCGATCGCCGAGATCGCCGTTCGCCCGCCGCGGATTTCCTCGCGGATACGTTCATAGATCAGCACGTTGGAATCGACCGCGATGCCGACGGTCAGCACGATGCCGGCGATACCGGGCAGCGTCAGCGTCGCATTGAGCAGCGACAACAGGCCGAAGATCATGGCGACGTTGATGGCGACCGCGATGTTGGCGAACACCCCGAACAGCCGGTAGGTCAGCAGCATGAACACGATCACCATGATCGAGCCGACGTAGGCCGCAAGTTCGCCCTTCTCGATCGAGTCCTGTCCGAGGCCGGGACCGACGGTGCGCTCCTCAATGATGGTCAGCGGCGCCGGCAGCGCGCCGGCGCGCAGCAGGATCGCGAGGTCGTTGGCCTGTTGCACCGTGAAATTTCCGGAAATCTGGCCGGAGCCGCCGGTGATGGGTTCGCGGATCACGGGCGCCGAAATCACCTCGTTGTCGAGCACGATCGCAAACGGCTGTCCGACGTTTTCCGACGTCGCCTGCGCGAACTTGCGGGCGCCATTGGTATTGAAGCGGAATGACACGATCGGCTCGCTGGTGCGTTGATCGAATCCGGGCTGCGCGTCGGTCAGATCGCCGCCAGAGACGAGCACCTGCTTCTTCACGACATAAGGCACTTTTGGAGGCTGCGAGCTCATCAGCACATCGGAATCCGCCGGCACCCTGCCCTGCACCGCCTGATCGGCCGGAACGCTGGAGTCGACCATGCGGAAATCCATCTTGGCAGTCTTGCCGAGAATTTCCTTGAGCCGGGTCGGATCCTGCAATCCAGGTACTTGAACCAGAATGCGGTCGGCGCCCTGGCGCTGGATCAGCGGCTCGACGGTGCCGAGTTCGTTGACACGCTTCTCGACGATCTGGATCGATTGCTCAACCGACTGCCGAATGCGGTCGGTAATCGCGGCCTGCGGAACCGTCATGCGGATCAGCCCGCCGCCGGCATCGCTGACCTCGAGGCTGCGCTGACCGTTCGAGCCGAGCAGACCTCCGAGCGGCTGTGACAGGTCGCGCAGCTTGCCAAGCGCGGTCTGGAATTCCGCCTCCTTGCTGATGCGCACCTCGACGACGCCGTTCTTGGCGGAAAGCCCCGTGTAGGCGATCCGCGCATCGCGCAACGTCTTGCGGGCGTCGTCGCGAACCTGATCGAGCTTCTCTTTTTTAACGTAGTTGGAATCGACCTCAAGAAGCAGATACGAACCGCCCTGCAGATCGAGGCCCAGCACAAGGTGCCGCTGAGCCCATTTAGGCCAGGTCTTGACCTGCGCTTCGGGAAAGAAGTTCGGTACGGCGCACAGGCAGACCAAGAGGGCGATCACAATGATCGCCAACGCCTTCCACCGCGTAAAATACAACATCGAGTTGACCCGTCAGATTTCTAAAATGGCCGCCCCCGGCGCAGTTAGCTCGCGGCGGCGTCGTCCTTGGCGGCATCGCCCTTGGCCGGTTCGCCCTTGGCACGCACGCCGGAAATCATCTGCCGCATCTGCCGCACCCGGACGCCGTCCGAAATCTCGAACTCGATCTGGTCGTCATCCACCACCTTGGTGACCTTGCCGACGAGGCCCCCGGTCGTCACCACAGTGTCGCCCCGGCGGATATTCTTCACCAGTTCATTGTGGTCCTTCACCTTCTTCTGCTGAGGCCGGAGGATCAGGAAATACATGATGACGAAGATCAGCGCGAACGGCAGCAACGACATCAGCATGCTATTCGGATCGCTGGCGCCGGCAGCCTGAGCAAACGCGGGAGTGATGAACATTCGGACGATTCCTTGGAAAACGGAGCGGGCCGGCGCGACGGCAGAGTCGGCCGGTTTGGGGGCAAATTCGCGCGGACTATAGCGGCCGCGGTCCCAATTGCAACGCCGCCAGACCCTTGATTGGGCCTCATTATTTCGGCTGCTTGCAGGCACCGGGGCACCCCGCTAAGGGTGCGTGCTCAGGAAAGGCAAAGATGGCAAAAAAGTCACAAAAAACAGGCTCCCGCACGGCGTCAAAGGCTGTCTCCCGCAAGCCGCGTAGCAGCGCGACAAAAAGTCCGGAATCGGCGCCCGCGCCAGCCGTCGTCGAGCGAATTGCGCGCGCGCTGGAAGCGATTGCCGCAGGCATGTCGTCGGCGGCCGCAAAGCCTGACAACCGCGGTGCGCTGATGCGCGCCGATGCTTTCGTCTGGCATCCCGATGGACGGCTCGCACCGGTGCCGCACGTCAGCCGCGTCGATCTCGGTTTGCTCAAGGGCATCGACCGGATGCGCGATATCCTGATCGAGAATACGGAGCGCTTCGCCAAAGGTCTGCCTGCGAACAACGCCCTACTCTGGGGCGCGCGCGGCATGGGCAAGTCGTCGCTGGTCAAGGCGGCGCATGCCAGCGTCAATGCGCAAGTCCGCGGACAGCTCAAGCTGATTGAAATTCACCGCGAGGATATCGAGAGCCTGCCGGGTCTGATGGAGCTGCTGCGCTCGTCGGACTTCCGCTTCATCGTATTCTGCGACGACCTGTCGTTCGACGGCAACGACGCCTCCTACAAATCATTGAAGGCGGTGCTCGAAGGCGGCATCGAGGGGCGTCCTGACAACGTCATCCTGTATGCCACATCGAACCGGCGCCACCTGCTGGCGCGCGAGATGATCGAGAACGAGCGGTCGACCGCGATCAATCCCGGCGAGGCGGTCGAGGAAAAGGTCTCGCTGTCCGATCGCTTCGGGCTCTGGCTCGGCTTCCATCGCTGCAGTCAGGACGAATATCTCGCAATGGTGCGCGGCTATTGCACCCACTTCGGCATCAAGCTTGATGACGCCGAACTGGAGCGCGAGGCGCTGGAATGGTCGACGACGCGCGGCTCGCGTTCGGGCCGCGTGGCATGGCAGTTCACGCAGGAACTGGCAGGGCGAATGGGCGTGCGGATCGGGCGGCTTTAAGACACACGACCGTTGAGCATCGTAAAACGACATCGGCCGCGAAGTGGACTTCGCGGCCGATGCAGAACGAAACTCACGGTCCGGAGAAGACGCGTATCCGTGGCGAGGTTGTTACGCCCCGTTCAGGAAATGAAGCGGGTCAACCGGAGTAGATCCCTTGCGGATCTCGAAGTGGAGCTGCGGCGACCCCACCTCACCCGATTGACCCGATTTGGCAATGACCTGGCCGCGCTTGATCGTATCGCCGCGCTTCACCAGCAGCTCACTCGCATGGGCATATGCCGTGACGTAGCCGTTGGCGTGCCGAACCAAGATCAGATTGCCATAACCCTTGAGTTCGTTTCCGGAATAAGCAACGACGCCGTCCTCAGCCGCCTTCACCGGCGTGCCTTCGGGTACCGCAACGTTGATGCCGTCATTGGATTTGCCGTTGGTCTTGGCGCCGTAAGCCGCGATCACGCGACCGCGCACCGGCCAGCGGAATGTCGGCAATGCGCCGGTCGCCTCGGCGGCCTTCACGGCCGGTTTGATGACGGCCGCTTCGGGTGTTGCCGTCGCAACCGCAAGGTTGGCCTTTTGGATCGGCCCTGCTGGTGCCGCCGCCGCGACTTGAACCGCGGGCGCAGGTGCCGCGGCAGGCGCAGCCGCAACGGCAGCAGGCTGAGCGGCCACTGCGGCGGCCTTCGCAGGCACCGTGATCTTCATACCGACCTTGAGTTTCGCACCGGGCGGAAGACGATTGGCGCGGGCCAGTTCGGCGACCGGCATATGATTATGGCGCGCGATGCTCATCAGCGTTTCGCCGCGATTGACGAAGTGAACGCCGGGCGCCGCCGCGGCAACCGCCACAGGCTTTGCCACCGGAGCTGCGTGCGCGATGGCAGGTGCCGTTGCAGCAGCCGCGCGGCCTGGAATGATCAGCTGTTGGCCGGGCTGTAACGTCCGAGGGCCTCTGTAGCCGTTGGCTTTCAGGATCTCAGCTGACGAGACGCCGTAGCGGTGCGACAGCCCTTCCATGGTATCGCTGGTGCCTACGATGATCGTGGTGCCGCCCTTGTGATTCCAGCCATCCCGAGCCGCGACCGAACGCGGCGCGACGGTACCGGTGGATTCGATCGGACGCGCCGGCGGCGTGTAGGAGCCGATACCGCGACCGCCACCCGATACGCCTGACGCCACCGGATAAGACTTTGGCGTAGAGATCGGCGGCGGCAGTGCCTGCGATTGATACTGCGGCTGCGACTGATATTGCGGCCGCGAATACTGTGGCAAATCGCGGCGCTCTACCGGACCCGTTGGCGCGGCTGCCACCGAGCCTGTGGCCTCGCGTTGCCAACCGAAATGGTTTGACTGCTGGGGGGGACTATCGTTTTGCGCAAGCCGCGAGGACATGTCCGCGCTACATCCGGCAAAACCGATGGACATCAGCGCCAGCACCGCGATCTGCGGTGCGCGACGCGAGCAAAGCAACTCGACGACACGGGGCATGGTTACTCACTCGTACGCAACACAACAACAAATTTGAGTAAACACGCTCCCAGTAAACAAGCCTTTAACCGTCCAAATAACGTGTTGCGGCCGCAACCGAACTTGAGGCCGGCCGCTGTGGCCGAGCCGAACGGTTAGAGTTCGCGCGCGATGCCCGGCAGCGCCGGCACGAAGCGGACGTCGACCAGCTCCTTGCGTACAGGTCCGGCGGCGGTCTGGCGGATCAGGATCAAGGTCTGCCGCCCGTTGTGCGGGCCGACCGGTGCGATCAGAATTCCGTCCGGCTCGAGGCGGGCGATCAGCGCCTCGGGGATTTGCTCCATCGCCGCCGTCACCATAATGCGGTCGAACTGGCCCGCGTCGGCCGGGACGTCAAAGCCGTCACCCAGCAACACCTCGACGTTGTCGCAATGCAATTGCTCGAGCCGGGTGCGGGCACGATCGGCCAGGGTGCGGAAGCGCTCGATGGTCAGGACTTGGCGGCATAGCCGCGACAGGATCGCCGCCTGATAGCCTGAGCCGGTGCCGATCTCGAGCACCCGATGTTCGTCGCGTACTTCCAGCCGCTCGGTCATGTAGGCCACGACGAACGGCTGGCTGATGGTCTGCCCGCAAGCGATGCCGAGCGCGGTATCGCGCCAGGCGTCGTCGCGGTCGGCCGGCTCCACAAAGACCTCGCGGGGAATGCCGTCCATCGCTCGCAACACACGCTGTTCGCTGATGCCGCGCCGCCGCAGACTGAGCTGAAACATCATCTTTTCGGGCGGCTGACGATCGGCGGGCATGGCTCGACTCACAGGGAGATGGTGTTCACGGACATCTCATATCCCAGATAAGTTGACGCAATCTGCGCGCATCGGCCGGCGGGTCAACTTGGCGCCAAATCTCTGTTCCGGGGCCGGAACCGGATTGCACATCCCGCGCCGGGCGGCCACGCAGCCTTCGATAAACCTGTAACCACGGTTTGGATGAAAATCCGGGACGACACTGCGTGCCATTCGTACAAACGAGCGGCATACACGCATTGCGTTCCGCCACGTAATTTGCGACTTTGTGTTGGGAATTGGGCAAGGATTCCACCATGACGACGCCATCGAAGCCGCCGGGCGGCTCAGTGTTCCTCGTCGAGGACGAGGTCATGATCCGCATGATGGTCGCGGACATGCTGACGGAGCTTGGCTATAGCATCGCCGCCGAAACCGGCGAGATCGATCAAGCGGTCAAGCTCGCGCGCACCGCGAGCTTCGACATCGCCATTCTCGACGTCAACGTCAACGGCAAGATGATTTCTCCGGTGGCCGAGGTGATTGAAGCACGCAACCGGCCGTTCATTTTCGCGACCGGCTATGGCGCGCACGGTTTGCCGCCCGAGTATCGCGATCGCCCCGCGTTGCAGAAACCGTTCCAGATGGAAACCCTTGCCGCGATGATCGAGCGCGCGCTCAATGGTACGGCGGCCGCCTGAGTTTTCAAGACAACCCTATTTCAGTGTCGCCGTCAGCGCTTCGGCAAACACATCGTCGGTGCGGTCGAGCCGGAGCGGCGTCACCGAGACGCATCGCGCCGCCAGCGCCGCGAGATCGGTGCCTTTAACCGGCGTATCCATCATGGCGGCGCGTTCGAATCCGATCCAGAAATAGGGATTGCCGCGGCCGTCGCGGCGTTCCTCGATTTTGAGGAAACCGAGGTTGCGTTTGCCCTGCCGCGTCACCAATACGCCCGCCACGTCCTCCGGCGCACAAGCGGGGAAATTGACGTTGACGACGGTGTTCTTGGGAATGCCCGCGTCGATCACCTTGCGCAGGATCTGTGGACCGAATTTAAGCGCGGTTTCCCACAGCGGCCTGTCGCGGGTCTCCATGCTGAATTCCTGTGACAGCGCAAAAGACGGAAACCCGAGGATCGTCCCTTCGAGCGCGCCGGCAATGGTGCCGGAATAAACCACGTCCTCAGCGACGTTGCGGCCGCGATTGACCCCGGATAGCACGAGATCCGGCGCCTTCTTGCCGAGGATGTGCCGCGCTCCCATAATCACGCAATCCGTCGGCGTACCGCGCACCGCGAAATGGCGTGGCCCGACTTCGCGCAGCCGCAGCGGATCGTTCAACGACAGCGAATGCGAGACGCCGGATTGATCGAGTTCGGGCGCGACCACCCAGACATCCTCGGACAACTCCTTGGCAATTTGCTCGACGATCTTGAGGCCCGGTGCGTGAATGCCGTCGTCGTTGGTGCAGAGAATCCGCATTCGTTGGGTGCCCTTTCGGCCGCTTTGGCGCCGTTCGGACACGTCTTATCCGGCTATGCGCATGCTGGCAAACCGGTGCCATCCTGCGAACTGCGCGTCAGCGCACCTTTTCCGGTTCACGCTTCGCGTTCGGCGATTCCAGCTTGACGCCTTGCCGCAGCTCCTTCGCGGTAACGAAACGCGCGCCGATCAACGGCCCGTCTCGCCAGATCCGCACGCAGACGCGAAGCACATCGCCGGATGGGTTGAATGCCACGCCAAACAGCTCGGGGACGAACATCGCGCCGACATCGAGGCAAACGCCGCCCTGCGAAATGTCGACGACGTCACACTCGATCCACGGCGAATCCGGCGTCGGAATTACAAATCCCGGCTTCTCGAAAACGACGCGCGCATGTTTACGCGCGCCAGGGTTGTCTGAGTTCCGCACCATGGCACCGCCACCATGCACGGGAGGCCTTGCATGTTGGTTATCGCGGGCAGTTAATATTTAACTGATGCGATCGCGCAGCCGCGCCGGGAGCCTGTCATGAGCCGCAGATTTGGAATTGGACGTGTGCTGGCTGTCACGGTGATTGCGGGGGGAAGCGCGGCGATGGCGGCCCCGCCGACAGCGATGCCCTCGCCCGGCTACGATGCGAGGCTGCAGGAACAGCACGCAGCAAGACAGCGAGCGGCAGCGACGAACTCCCGCCATCTGCGGAGGCCGGCAACTTCCACACGACATCATCGCCAGCATCCGCACTGAGCGAATGCCGAGCCAGAGGGCTCCGCGATTTCCGCTTAGTAAACGCGGACGCTACGGCTGGCGGGATGATCGAACAACGCCGTCAAACGCCGAGCGCTGGCGATTACGCGATAGCGCCGCCGGGACTGGCGCGACCGATCGAAGTCGGAAAGGCCCGCGCGATCTGCGGGGCGCGGATCGAAGCACATCGGTTCGGTATGAGCGGCATCCTGAAAAAGCTGAAGCGTTGAAAGGGCTGCGGCCACGGGTGCCTCCTGCAAAATGGTTTGTTACAGAGGACAGCATGCGTGCACACCGGGACCGGCGATGTGATTTCACTCACGCTCGGCCAGGCGGCTCAGTGAAAGCGGCCGCGCAAGGCGTGAGGTTTGCCGCAGGATTGTGAGCTAGGTCACCTTCACGCCGGATGGCTCGTTTACTCGCCGCGATATCTTGACCAGCAAACCTGTGTGACGCCGATCACTTCGCCTGTGCAATCTCATCTGTATCGCTGGTGTCGTGGCACGGGACTGATCCCGGTCCAGACAGCGGGAGACAGGCATGAACAACGATATTCGCGAACTGACCATCAGCGAACTCGGTGATGTCAGCGGTGGCGACATCACCGTGGTTGTCGAGAAGGGCTATGTCGGAATCGAAGTGTCCTTTGGCGGATACGGCGTCGGCGTCTGGGTCACCGGCGGCTCGGTCTGCGGCGCGATCAACACGCCGTCGCACCGCGGCGGCACCTGCGTTCCAAGCTGACGTTTACGCATTCGGGAGCGCATTGCGCAGTTCGAGAGAATACGCGTTAGCTTTCTTTCGCGCGCGCTCCGCCGTTTGCGGCGGACTGGCCGCTGTTCATTTCCGCCCGCTGCAGAAAGCCCTTGGCAAGTGCGTGATAGATGCCTTCGTGGCAAACGAGCCGGGAGGTGCCATAGGCAATCAGCGCCGCCGCCATCAGCGGCACCACCATGGCGTGATTATCGGTCATCTCGGTGACGATGACGAAGGCGGTGATCGGCGCCTGCACGACGCCTGCGAAATACGACACCATGCCGAGCAGCAGGATCGCGGCCAGCGGAGCGCTCGGGAAAAGCTGCGCGACATTGGAGCCAAGGCCCGCGCCGACGGCGAGCGACGGCGAAAAGATGCCGCCGGGAATGCCGCTGACGGTCGACAGAACAGTGGCAAGGAGTTTCAGGATTCCAAAACTCTCGGGCAACGGCGTGCCGCCCTCGAGCGCGTGTTTCACCTGCGCATAGCCCGTGCCGTAAATCGTGTCGCCCGACAGCAACCCGCAAACCGCGACGGCCAGTCCGCATGCAAGAGCGAATGGGATCGGATGCCGTTTGATCAGCGATCCGAGATGACCCGGAAGTCCCTTCGCGAGCAGGATGACAAAGCGGCTGAACAATCCGCCGGCCAGGCCGCCAACGACGCCGCAGATCGGTACCGCCAGCCAGTCGGCGCCGTTGCCGAGCATCGTCGCGCTGGAGCCGAAATAAGAATAGTTGCCGACCAGAGCCAATGACGTGAGGCCGGCCGCGATCACCGTGCCGATGATCAGGCCGCTGGTGCGCACTTCAAAGGCGCGACTCATCTCCTCGATGCCGAACACGATTCCCGCAAGCGGCGTGTTGAACGCGGCGGCGACGCCGGCAGCAGCTCCCGCAAGGATCAAGCCGGGCTGGCGGCGCGGCGACATCCGCCCGATCGCGAACATGATGGATGCACCGACCTGCACCGTCGGCCCCTCGCGCCCGACCGACGCGCCGCAGAGCAGGCCCAGCACTGTCAGCAAAACCTTTCCGACGCCGATGCGAACGGACACGAGCTTGCTTCGCGCCACCTGATCGTCAAGTTCGCGCGCGGCAATCGCCTGCGGAATGCCGCTGCCTTGCGAATTCGGAAAAAAGCGAATGGTGAGAAACACCGACAGCGCAAATCCGAGCGGCGTGATCAGGAACGAGGCATAGGGCCAACGCTCCAGCGCATGCGCGAACATGAGCTGCGCCCAGTCCGAGGCCTGCGCCAATCCGACCGCGGCCGCGCCGATCGCGATGCCACCAGCGACAAAAATGATCCGGCGCTGCCATCGCGTCGACATCACCCTGACGGATCGCATCTGACGTTCGGAAAGGTGCGGCCTCTGCATTTATTTGTTGCCGCTGATCACCTTGAGGCCACCCATGTAGGGCTGCAACACATCGGGCACCGCGATCGAGCCGTCGGCCTGCTGATAGGTTTCCATCACGGCGATCAGCGCGCGGCCGACCGCCGTACCGGAACCGTTCAGCGTATGCACGAAGCGCGGCTTGCCGTCGGGCCCGCGCGAGCGCGCATCCATGCGCCGCGCCTGAAAGTCGCCGCACACCGAACAGGATGAAATCTCGCGGTAAGCGCCGCCCTCGCCCTGCCCCGGCATCCACACCTCGATGTCATAGGTTTTCTGCGAAGCGAAGCCCATGTCGCCGGTGCACAGCGTCATCACGCGATAATGCAGATCGAGTTTTCGCAGCACCTCCTCGGCGCAGGACAGCATGCGCTCGTGCTCGTCCCCAGAGGCTTCCGGCGTGGTGATCGAGACCAGCTCGACTTTTGTGAACTGATGCTGCCGGATCATGCCGCGCGTGTCGCGTCCCGCCGCACCCGCTTCGGCGCGAAAGCACGGCGTCAGCGCGGTGAAGCGCAGCGGCAGTTCTTTTTCGTCGAGGATGGATTCGCGAACGAGGTTGGTCAGCGAGACTTCAGCAGTGGGGATGAGCCAGCGACGTCCTCCACCACTTTCGCGCGCGTTTGCGATGATTTCGGCAGAACCGATCGAATCTATGCGGCGGAATGTTCCTTCCAAATCCGAAACTGCTTCGAATTGATCTTCGGCAAACTTCGGCAACTGCGCAGTCCCGAACATCGCGTCGTCACGCACCAGCAGCGGCGGATTGACTTCGGTATAACCGTGCTCGCCCGTATGCGTGTCGAGAAAGAATTGTCCGATCGCGCGCTCGAGCCGCGCGATCCCTCGCTTCAGCACGACAAAGCGCGCGCCCGACATTTTCGCCGCCGCTTCAAAGTCCATGTCGCCCATGGCGCCGCCGAGATCGTCATGCGCCTTCGGCGCAAACGCGTAGTCGCGCTTTTTACCAAAGATATGATGCTGCACGTTGCCATGTTCGTCGGCGCCCTCAGGCACTTCCGCAAGCGGCAGATTCGGAATTTCGGCAAGCGCTTTCTTCAATTCCTCGTCGGCCGCCTTCGCCGTCGCGTCCATCTCGGGCATCGTGGTCTTGAGGTCGGCCACTTCGGCCATCAGCTTCGCAGCCCGCGCGTCGTCCCTTGCCTTCTTGGCGTCGCCAATCTCTTTTGATGCCGCATTGCGACGCGCCTGCGCCTGCTCTGACGTCAGAATCGCCGCGCGGCGTTTCTCGTCGATCACGAGCAGCAAGGACGACAGCGGCGCGAGCCCCCGCCGCTTCAAAGCGGCGTCGAAGGCTGCGGGGTTGTCGCGGATCGCTTTGATGTCGTGCATGGCCAGATTTCCTGCGTCATGGCCGGACTTGTTCCGGCCATCCACGTCTTTCGTGCGTTAGACCAAGCCGTGGATGCCCGGGTCAAGCCCGGGCATGACGAATCATAGTAGATTGCGCGCGATGATAAATGCTTTTGGCGTTATCCCCGTCGCCCCGGCTCCGCCGCGAGCCTGAAGAAGCTGACGACCGCACCGAGGCCTGAAAACACCGCGCCCAGCGCCAGCGCGTAGGTCGGCCCGTTGCCCGCCGCCCACGCGAAACAGAGCGCGGTCAGCGTCGCTCCCGTGGTTTGTCCTGTCAGGCGCGCGGTGGCCACGATGCCGCTGGCGCCGCCTGCCCGCTCGGGCGGCGCGCTTCCCATCAGCGCCCGCATGTTGGGAGACTGGAAGAACCCGAAGCCGAAGCCGCACACCGCCATGCGCCAGACGATATCCACCACACCTGGATTGGCAGGCAGCGTCGCCAGCAACACCATGCCGACCGACAACACGGCAAGCCCGATGCCGCCCAAAATGCCGACGGGATAGCGGTTCGACAGGCGGCCTGCGATCGGCGCCATGATGCCGACGACAACAGACCACGGCGTAATCAAAAGGCCGGTCGCGACCGCGGTCAGGCCCAACGTGTGCTCGAACAGGAACGGCAGCGATACCAAAGCGAACTGTTGCGTGGCGAACGAGAAGAACGCAGTCAGCGCTGACAGCGCGAACATCGGCCGCCGGAACAGATCGACCGGCAGCATCGGCGCGGGATGATCCGCCTGACGGCGCACCAGCACGGCGCCGACAACCACCGCGCCGATCAGGGTCGCGATGACGGCCGCGGGTTTCGCGCCGTGCCCGACGCTGCCGAGACCATAGATGAACAGGCCGAGACACGCACTCGCCATGACGGCGCCGACGATGTCGAACGCATGCGTGCCGCGCGGCGTCTCCGGCAGGGTCTTCGCCGCCATGAATACCGCGAACACGCCGAGCACCACATTGACGCCGAACAACCATGGCCAGTGCGCGACCGACAGCACGCCGGCGGCGACCGTCGGGCCGGCCGAAAATGCAACGGCGACAACCAGCGCGTTCCAGCCATAGCCCTGCCCGAGCAGACGGCGCGGATAGATGAAGCGTACCAGCGCGGTGTTGATGCTCATTAGGCTGCTGGCCCCGAGCCCTTCCGCCGTGCGGGCCACCAACAGGGCCGGCAGCGACGTCGAGAAGGCACATGCGAGAGAGCCGGCCACGAACAGGACGAGACCGACAAGATAAAGGCGCTTGAGGCCGACGATATCGCCAAGCGCTGCGAGCGGCAGCAGCGTCGTGACCATGGCAATCTGATAGATATTCACGATCCAGACCACCTCGGCCGGGCTGACATGGAGATCCACCGCGATCGCGGGCAGCGCCACATTGGTCATAGAGGTGTCGAGGGACGCCATCGCCAGCGCGGTGAAAATCGCGAGCGCCGCCCAGCGGCGTTGATCCGCAGGCAGGCCGTCGGTGTCGACCGGAATGTCGTCGGGATTTCGCGCGTCCATCAGCGAGCCGGGAGCCTGTCGTTTGTGGTGCTGCCGCCGCCGACCGATGGCACAGCGCCAGAATAGCCGTGGATGGCTTTCTACAGCAGCCGCTGCCTATGCATACAGCATATGCGGTGTTGCCGCACATTCACACTTGCAGGCTGGTACCTATCTTCTGTTTGAGCATGATCCCGAAAACCGGTACCCACTTTTCGGGATCATGCTCGAACCCTATTCCGCCGGTGTTTCCGCAGGCGGCGGCGGAGTGTCGGTCGGAGCATCAGCCGGCGGCGGCGTGGCCGAGGTCCCGGCTGCCGCCTTCGCGGCTTTCTTCTCGACGATGCGGACAGAGATGATCGATCCCTCGTAGAGCAGCAGCAGCGGTATCGCCAGCGACGACTGGCTGAGAACATCCGGCGGCGTCAGCACGGCGGCGATAATGAAGGCGACGACGATGAAGTAGCGGCGTTTGTCGCGAAGTTGTTTCGAGGTGATAATGCCGATGCGGCCAAGCAGCGTCAGGATCACCGGCAACTGGAATGCGATGCCGAAAGCAAAGATCAGCGACATCGTCAGCGACAGGAATTCGCCGACTTTCGGCAGCAGCTGGATTTGCGCGGTTTCCGGTCCCGCGGCCTGCTGCATGCCGAGCGAGAACCGCACCAGCATCGGCAGCACGACGAAATAGACCAACATCGAGCCGAGCACGAAGAAGAACGGCGTCGCGATCAGATATGGCAGAAACGCGCCGCGCTCATGTTTGTAGAGACCGGGCGCCACGAACTTGTAGATCTGCGTCGCCACGATCGGGAACGAGATGAAGCCGGCGCCGAACAGCGCGAGCTTCAGTTGCGTGATGAAATATTCCAGCAGCGCGGTGTAGATGAACTTTGAATTTTCGGGACCGGCGACCCAGACGAACGGCCATACCAGGATGTTGTAGATCTGCTTGGCGAAGAAGAAACAGAAGATGAACGCGATGCCGAAACCGAGCAATGCCTTGATCAGCCGCGAACGCAGCTCGATCAGGTGATCCATCAAGGGAGCCTTGCTGGCTTCGATCTCGTCGACGCTCATGACGCTTTGGCGTCCTTCACGGCTTCGCCTGATGCCTCATGCGGCGTCACCGAAATCGGTGCCGCCTCATCTGCTGACGCAGCGTTCTGGAATTCCCGGGTGATCGCCAGCGGCTCGTTCGCAATCGCGTGGGCATCGGCTGCCGTGAAGGTTTCCGGGATCGGCGCTTCCACCGGCGTCGGCGTTGCCATCGGATCGCCTGATGACGCAGCGGGCGTATCGGCCAGAGGCTTGTCGAGATCCTCGAGCTTTGGCGGCTCGCCGAGTGTGTTGGCGAGCTTGGTCATCAGGTTGCCTCCGCTGAGGCCACTCGTGGCCTCGCGTACTTCATCGAAGGATTTCTTCAGGTCGGCCATTTCGGCCTCGCGCATCGCTTCGTTGAACTGGCCCTGGAATTCGCCAGCCATCTTGCGCGCCTTGCCCATCCACTGGCCGATCATGCGGAGCACGCCCGGCAATTCCTTCGGGCCGATAGCGATCAGCGCGACAACCGCGATGACGATCAGTTCACTGGACCCGATGTTGAACATAAGAGGTTCCGCTCACGCGAGGCTTGCGTCAGATTCTTGCGCCGTCCCCAGACGGTCGCGTCCCGCTCACCCGGTCTTGCCGCAAGCGACCCGCAAGATCAACGCACGACTGCGCCAGCCTGCCTTGTCGCGACCTGCCTTGGGTTTGCCGCAACAGATTCACGACCGTGCGATCGCCGCCCGGCCCGCGGTCAGACCGCCTTGCTGCCCACGTCGGACCGTGCCGCGCCAGTTGCCGGGGCATTATGGTCGATGCTCTTTACGGGCTCGGACGTATCCGCAGTCTTGTCATCGTCCTGCATGCCCTTCTTGAAGGCCTTGATGCCCTGCGCGACGTCGCCCATCAGATCGGAAATCTTGCCGCGTCCGAACAGCAGCAGGACAACCGCGATCACGACGATCCAGTGCCAAATGCTCAGTGAACCCATCCTGCAACCCTCCAAATACGCGGCCAGTATCCCGGCCTAAGCTGTCCTGAAACTAGGCGCAGGGGGTGGCAAAAACAAGGACTTAAGCCTCGTCAAAAGGACGGGGACGCGACGCATTGCCGCTACCGTTAATCCATGGCAGCAGCGCCGGTTGGTCGCCCTATATGCTAGTTGCCGCCGTCGTTCTCCGGCTCGACCGCCGGCGCCAGCGCCAATTCGAGATCGCCGGACTCCAGCGGATCCTCGTCGTCACGCAACGCAGGGTCGTCCGACGGCGTTGGAACACTGAATCCGCCGGGCAGACGGGAGTCGAGCAGCCCTGTTCCCTTCAGTTCTTCCAGACCCGGCAAGTCGCCGAGGGCTTCGAGGCTGAACTGGGACAGGAACGCTTCGGTGGTTCCGAACGTCAGCGGACGGCCGGGTGTCTTGCGGCGGCCGCGCGGCCTGATCCATCCGGTCTCCAGCAACACATCCAGCGTGCCCTTGGAGGTGATAACGCCACGAATTTCCTCGATCTCGGCGCGCGTCACCGGCTGATGATAGGCAATGATCGCCAGCATCTCGATGGCCGCACGCGACAGCCGCCGGGTTTCCGTGCTTTCCCGCGTCATCAGCCAGGCCAGATCGCCTGCGGTGCGGAAGGTCCACTTGTTGGCGACGCGTACCAGATTGACCCCGCGCGAGGCGTAATCCGCCTGCAATTGCGCCAACGCGATCTTGATGTCGACGCCTTCAGGCATCCGCTTGGCGAGCGCGCCCTGATCCAGCGGCTCGGACGATGCAAACAGCAGCGCCTCCAGCAGACGTAGTTCCTCGGGCCGCGCAGCGGTCTGATCTGCGGGTTCCTCGATCTGCTCTACGCGCTTTTCTGCCAGGCTTGCCATGGCTCGGTCTCCTTCTTCCACTTACTGCGCCGGTGTGTCCGGTGCAGCCATCGCATCCGGTGTCGGCTGCGGCGCATGATGTTTGCGAAAATAAAGCGGCGCGAACGCCTCTTTCTGGTTCAGGTCCATGACGCCCTCGCGGACCAGTTCCAATGCGGCCGCGAAACTCGACGCGAACACGGTGGCCCGCTGCGTGGGATCGACGACATAGGTCATCAGGTAATCGTCGAGACATCCCCAGTCTTCGTCGGCAAGACCGACCAGACGCTCAAGCGACGCCCTCGCCTCGCTCAGCGACCACACGGTCCGTTTCGCAAGATGGACCGTCGCCAGTACGCGCTGCTGACGCTGCGCGGCATAGGCGGTCAACAGGTCGAACAGAGTCGCTGTGAACCTCGGATGGCGGATTTCCGCGATCGACTCCGGATTTCCACGCGGAAAAATATCGCGCTGCAATTGTGGGCGAGTCATCAAACGATTCGAGGCTTCGCGAATGGCCTCGAGGCGGCGCAGACGATTGGCCAGCGCGGTGGCCATGTCCTCCGCACTGGGTCCGTCGGGCGTCGCGGGTTCCGGCAACAGCAATCGCGATTTGAGAAAGGCCAGCCATGCCGCCATCACCAGATAGTCGGCAGCGAGTTCGAGTCGAATCTTGCGAGCGGCTTCGATGAAAACGAGATACTGGTCGGCCAGCGCCAGAATGGAAATTTTGGCAAGGTCGACCTTCTGCTGCCGCGCCAGCGCCAGCAACAGGTCAAGCGGGCCTTCATAACCTTCGACGTCGACGACGAGCGCGACTTCATCGCCGATGGGCTCCGCCGGCCGGCCGGTTTCAAACGACAAAATTTCCGCACTCATGCGCTTGCTGCTCCCGCTCGGCCCGTCAACGCCTCCAGTTCAGCCCGCGCCGCCTCGCGATCGAATGGCTGTGGCGGCTTGCGCGATGCCAGGGCCTGTCGTGCACGGTCCAAGGCTTTGCCCGACAGCTCAGGAGTTTCCCCGGCGACCTGCCGCATCTCATCCAGGTTGCCGTTGCAGTGCAAAACCATGTCGCAACCAGCTGACACGATCGCGCGCGTCCGTTCGGCGATCGATCCCGCCAACGCATTCATGGACACGTCATCACTCATCAACAAACCCTGGAACCCGATCACGCCACGAATCACCTGTGTGATGATTGTCGCAGAAGTTGTGGCCGGTTGGTTGGGATCAATTGCGCTAAACACAACATGTGCGGTCATCGCCATCGGCAGGTCTGCGAGCGGCCGAAATGCAGCGAAATCAATGGCCTCCAGATCATTCTTCGACGTGTCTACGACGGGAAGGAGATGGTGGGTGTCGGCGGTTGCCCGCCCGTGACCCGGAATGTGCTTGAGAACCGGCAGGACGCCGCCCTGCTCCAGCCCTTGCGTCACGGCGCGCGCAATGGCGGCGACCTTCACAGGATCGGTCCCATAGGCGCGGTTGCCGATGACTGCATCGGCACCGGGGACGGGAATGTCGGCCAGCGGCAGGCAATCGACAGTGATCCCGAGATCGACCAGATCGGCTGCGATCAATTGCGCACTCAGCCGCGCTGCCGTCAGCCCGTCGGTTTTGTTCTGATCGTACAGTGCGCCGAATACCGCGCCGGGCGGATAAACCGGCCAGTGCGGTGGCCCCAACCGCTGCACGCGGCCGCCTTCCTGATCGATCAGGACGGGAGCGTCGCTATCATCTACGGCCTCGCGCAACTCCTGAACGAGTCGAGCAACTTGCAGGGGATTGTCGACATTCCTCTTGAATAGAATAAAGCCCCACGGCCGTTCCGCGCGCAGAAAGTCTCGCTCTTCCGCGGCCAAGCTCAGACCAGCCACACCCGTGATAAATGCGCGTACGCTCATAGCGGCCGATTAGCCCGCGTCCGCGGCGGGGGTCAAGGAAACCGCCGTTAATTCCTTTGGACGACGCACTGGCCGCCGGCGGATTTAAGGTTGCCGCAGAAATGCGAGGCTTCCTCAGGCGAGCCAAACGGACCGACCATGGCGCGGTAGTAGACACCCTTGGGGCCGAGATCGGCGCGTTTGATCAGCGGAGCGCGCGATCCGAGGACTGAAGGAAATTTGCCTTGCAACATCCGGAACGAGGCCTGCGCATCCGCCTCATTCCGCTGCGACGAGACCTGAACGACATAGCCGCCGCTAGCGGATGACGCGATCGGCTGTGGCGCCGAATTGGTCGAAGCAACCCGGGTCCTTGGCTCGGCGGCGGGAGCCTGCGGCGACAGCGACAGCGGCCCATTGGCACTCCCGGTCGCGGCGGGAGCCTGGGGCGCGCGCCTTGCGACGACAGGAACTGGAGCAGCCTGTGGAGTCGGGGCCACAGGCCGGGCTGCGGGGACCGCCGCCATGTCGGCCTGATCGCCGTGAACCGTCAGGGTCCTGATTTTTCGAGGCTCATCGCCTGCGATGGTTCCGTTGGCCGTAATCGGCGGAGGCCGGACGCTCGGGGAAACGCTCGCCACCGTCGGCGGATTGGCGTTCTGGTTCAGCGGCGGAAACACCACGCGCGGTCCGGATGTCGTGGCATCCTTGACATCGACGGGCTGCTCTTCGCGCGACACCATCTGCTCGGTGCCGTTAGTGGCGGACATCCGATCCTGGATCAATTTGCCGACGGCATCGCCGGAGCCTGCCTGCTGCGGAATGATCTTGTTGGGTCCGGCATCGGCTT
This sequence comes from Pseudomonadota bacterium, assembly GCA_041691515.1. Taxonomy (GTDB): domain Bacteria; phylum Pseudomonadota; class Alphaproteobacteria; order Rhizobiales; family Xanthobacteraceae; genus Nitrobacter. The sequence goes on from JBEPUM010000007.1 coordinate 30,718, forward strand.
TGATGACCGGCGGCGTGCCGCTCCGCGCCGAACCAACATAGGTCCGGTAAGCGAACGCCGCCCCGGTGCCGACGATCGCTAGCGCCAGAACGGCGATCACCGTCAGCATCCCGCCCCGCCGCCTCGGGGCATGATCGTCCGCACCTTCCCCATAGCCGTCCTGATAGCCATAGGGCTCATCCGGGTATTGCCCGTCCGCGTACTGGCCATCCTGCGCACGCTGCTGTTCAGGCACATGGCCGTACAGCGCATCGTCGTAGCGACCGGAATCAGCCTGATGATAGGAATCCGGCTCGGGATGCTGAAAGTGTGACGGGTTGTCGGGATAGACGGCCGCGCGACGCAAAACCGGATGCGGCGCAGCTTCGAAATCCTGCTGCGGAGCTTGCTGGGTCATCCGCTTTTGCATCCATGGCGGCGGTCCGGCAGCGACGTCGTCGTCGATCGGCTCCTGCGGCTCGTAATGATCCTCGTGGTGCGCAGGAACCGATGCGGGCGCCGCTTGGGTCCCCCGTCCGAAATTGCCGAACGGATCGGTCTGACCGATCAGGCGGGCGAGTTCCGCCAACGGATCGGCTTCGCTTTTGGCGGGCGCGCGATGATCATCGCGGCCGTAGTCGTCGTCCACGGGAAAAGGTCTGTCCTGATATCGATCAGCCATCGTGATGTCGCATCCCTTCGGGAAAGGCGCCAACTCGCTTGTTCTAAACGAAACAGCCGCCACTCAAGCCGTCACAGACCCCCATGTGATCGGCACCCCACTATCGCATCTCGTTCGGAGCATGGACGCCGAGAACGGCAAGTCCGGATGCCAGAACCGAGACGACGCCCTGAACCAATGCCAGTCGCGCCCTGGTGATCTCTGCATCATTATTGATAATGAAGCGTAAATGAGGCAAATCGCGCCCCCTCGTCCATAGCGCGTGAAATTCGCTGGCGAGATCATAGAGATAAAAAGCGATTCGGTGTGGCTCATGTGCAGTGGCCGCCGCCTCGACAATCCGGGGGTACAGCGCAAGCAGCCGCAGCAAGCTCAATTCGGCCGGATCGGTCAGCCGCTCAACGGCAGCGTCACCGAGGAAGGCCGCGCGTTCTACGGAATCCTCGGGCAGGTCGGGGAACGCTTCCCGCGCATTGCGGAAGATCGAAATGCCCCGGGCATGCCCGTACTGCACATAGAACACCGGATTGTCTTTCGACTGCTCGATGACCTTGGCGAGGTCGAAATCCAGCACCGCGTCGTTCTTGCGGAACAGCATCATGAAGCGCACCGCGTCGGAGCCGACTTCATCCACCACCTCGCGTAGCGTGACGAAATCGCCGGAGCGCTTCGACATCTTCACCGGCTCGCCGTTACGCAACAGCTTCACGAGCTGCACGATCTTGACGTCCAGGCTGGCCTTGCTACCCGTCACCGCCTTGATCGCGGCCTGCACGCGCTTGATGTAACCGCCGTGATCGGCGCCCCAGACATCGACCATGTTGAGGAAGCTGCGATCGAACTTGGTCTTGTGATAGGCGATATCGGAAGCAAAGTAGGTGTAGCCGCCGTCCGACTTCTTCAGCGGCCGATCGACGTCGTCGCCGTAGGCGGTGGCGCGGAACAACGTCTGCTCACGATCTTCATAGTCTTCGACCGGCGCCCCCTTCGGCGGCGGCAGCCGACCTTCGTACACGTCACCTTTGGCGCGAAGGAAATCGATGGTCGCGGCGACGCGATCCACGCCGCCATCGATCAGCGAGCGCTCCGAGAAGAACACATCCTGCTTGATGTTGAGCGCGGCCAGATCACCCCGGATCATGTCCATCATCATGGCAATGGCTTTTGCACGAACCCCCGGCAACCACTCTGCCTCGGATTGCTTCAGCAGCTTGTCGCCGTGCTCGGCGGCGAGCGCCTGCCCGACCGGCTTCAAATAATCCCCGGGATAAAGCCCCTCGGGAATCTCGCCGATATTTTCACCCAGCGCCTCGCGATAACGCAGAAAGGCCGAACGCGCGAGCACATCGACCTGCGCACCGGCGTCGTTGATGTAGTATTCGCGCGTGACGTCGTAGCCCGCGACCGACAGCAGGCTTGCCAGCGCATCGCCGAACACCGCGCCACGGCAATGACCGACATGCATAGGGCCGGTCGGGTTGGCCGAGACATATTCGACGTTGACTTTTTCGCCCGCGCCGACCGCGCTGCGGCCATAGCTATCGCCCTCATGCAAAACAGTGCGCAACGCATCAGCCCAGACCCGCGGCTTCAGGGTCAAATTAATGAAACCGGGACCGGCGATATCGACCTTCGCGATCAGATCGTCGGCCCGCAATTTCTCAGCAATCGCTTCTGCAAGATCACGCGGCTTGGCTTTCGCATCCTTGGCGAGAACCATCGCGGCGTTGGTCGCCATGTCGCCGTGGGAAGTATCGCGCGGTGGCTCGACCACCACGCGAGAGAGATCGATACCGGCCGGCAATACGCCTTCGCTCGCGAGCGCGGAGCAAACCGCATGAACGCGCGCAAGGACGTTTGCGAAGAGGTGCTGCGATGAAGCGGAACTGGGCATGATGTCTGAATTTTCGGTTGGCCGGGTCACCCGGCAGGCCGCCGCCTAACGCAATTCCGGGGTCGAGTCAAAAAGCCTGGTATGTTCGGTGATGGCAAAGCGATCCGTCATTCCGGCAATGAAATTGCCGATGCGGCGCGCCCGCTCGGCGTCCGTTTCGTGGTTTTCGCCGCCCTCCGGCAACCACTCGACAGGAAGCGCCGCCGGATCGTCCCGATAGCGCGCGAACAGATCCCAGACAATGGTTTCGGCGTCGCCCATGACCCGCATGACCCTGAGATGCCGATACATGTGTTTCCTGAGGAACGCCTTAATCCTGGCTTCCGCTTCGGCGACATCGGTTGGGAAGGCGATCAATGCCTCACCATGCCGGCGCACGTCGTCGACCGACTGCGGTTTTGCCTCAGCCAGCCGCCTCCTCGCTTCCGACATGACGGCTGTGATCAAATACGAGATCAGCTCACGCACCAGTTCCGCGCCGCGCCGGTCGTCGTCCAGCAACGGATGCCGCCGCGCGATGTCGGCAATCATCGTCGCCGTCAGCGGCATTGCCTTCAAATCATCGACAGCAAAAAGTCCGGCGCGCAAGCCGTCGTCGATGTCATGGGCATCGTAGGCGATGTCGTCGGCAAGCGCTGCCACCTGCGCCTCCAGCGAGGCAAAGCTCCAAAGTTCGAGATCGTAGGTTTGATTGAAGTCGGCAATGCCGACCGGGACGCCGCTGCGCTGATGGCGTCCCACCGCATTCCCCTCGCGATCGATCAGCGGACCGTTGTGCTTGACGATTCCCTCCAGCGAGTCCCAAGTCAGGTTTAGGCCATCGAAATCCGGATAGCGATGTTCCAGCGACGTCACGACCCGCAGCGTCTGCGCGTTGTGATCGAAGCCGCCGTAGGCCTCGAGGCACGTATCCAGCGCCCGCTCCCCGGCATGGCCGAACGGCGGGTGGCCGAGGTCGTGCGCCAGCGCCAGCGCTTCCGTCAGGTCCTCGTCGAGCCCGAGCTGCCGGGCAAGCGCCCGCGCGATCTGGGCGACTTCGAGGGTATGGGTCAGCCGAGTCCGGTAGTGATCGCCTTCGTGATAGACGAACACCTGGGTCTTGTGTTTCAGCCGGCGAAAGGCGGTCGAATGAATGACCCGGTCGCAATCGCGCCGAAAGGCGCTGCGGGTTTTGCTCGGCCGCTCATCGAACAGGCGGCCGCGGCTCCGCTCGGGATCGCTGGCGTAAATCGCGCGGGGAGCAGCCATTCCGACCGACACGGTGTTTTGACCCCTCTAACCATTTGATTCCAGCGCCCGGCGCACTTAACTATGGCTTGCGGGTTATTCCAACCTTTTGAAGACCCCTGTGGTTTTGAGACGGAGCGCATCATGACAGCAGCCAGCATTACCGTCAGCGAACGCGCTGCCCGCCGGATCGGGGAAATCCTCAAGACCGAAGGCGATGGCGCCATGCTGCGGATCAGCGTCGAAGGCGGCGGCTGCTCAGGCTTTCAATACAAATTCGACGTCGATCGGGCCAAGGCCGACGACGATCTGGTGATCGCGCGCGATACCGCTGTCGTTCTGGTCGATCCGGCGTCGGTGCCGTTTCTGGCCGGTTCGGAGGTCGATTTCGTCGACGACCTGATCGGGGCTTCGTTCCGGGTGGTCAATCCGAACGCCACCGCGTCCTGCGGATGCGGCACCAGCTTTTCGATCTAGGCTCCCTCCTCCCTTTCGTCATGCGCGGGCTTGACCCGCGCATCCATCGATAGAAGAACTTTTGAGAGATGGATTGCCGGATCAAGTCCGGCAATGACACCTGGAGCGACGTCATGCGGATAGCCACCTGGAACGTCAATTCAGTCCGGCAGCGCCTGGATCATCTTCTGGTCTGGCTGAAAGAGACCGCGCCGGACGTTGCCTGTCTCCAGGAGATCAAATGCGTCGACGAACAATTCCCACGCGAGGCCATTGAAGCGTTGGGTTACAACGTGGTGACGCATGGCCAGAAAACCTTCAACGGCGTAGCGCTGTTGTCCAAATTCCCGTTTGACGAAACGCGTCCCCGATTGGCCGGCGATGACGACGACGTGCAGTCGCGATTCCTGGAGGGCACTGTCTCGCTCAAGTACGGGGTGGTCAGGGTCGCCTGCCTTTATTTACCTAATGGTAACCCTGCGAATACCGAGAAATATCCGTACAAACTCAAATGGATGTCGCGGCTTATTGATTATTCGAGAGAACGTTTGAAAAGCGAAGAAACCTTCGTCCTCGCGGGGGACTTCAATGTAATTCCAGCGCCGCGCGACGTTTACAATCCTGCCGCGTGGGTGGACGACGCGTTGTTTCGCCCGCAGACGCGAGAGACGTTTCAGAAATTGCTCGGTCTCGGCCTGACGGACGCGTTGCGCGCGGTTTCGGATTCCGCTGGAGACTACACGTTCTGGGATTATCAGGCCGGTGCCTGGCCGAAAAACAACGGTATCCGAATCGATCACCTGCTGCTCTCGCCCCAGGCCAGCGACCGGCTGACCGGCGTCGGCATCGACCGCCATGTCAGAGCCTGGGAAAAAGCGTCGGACCACGTTCCGGTCTGGATCGATCTCGATCTGGAAACGGCCGGATCAGCCTGAGCGGACCTGCGAAATTCAGTCCCTGCGGCCCTGGACCCAGTGCTCGAGCATCTGCAGCGCCATCGCGCGGTCGTCCTCAGACGCCTTGGCGATCGCCTTGTTGTAGCTTTCCTTGATCCAGATCTCGTCCGGCGCGGCACTGTCACGCGCCAGTGTCAGCCACATCAGCCCCCGCGCAGCCTGCTTCGGCAACTGATCGCCGTTGAACAGCATCTCGCCCAGCATCGCCTGGGCCTCATGCTGCCCCTTCTGCGCCGCGAGGCCAAGCCAGCGCGCGCCGTACTTGGCGTCGTGCGGGGCGCCGATGCCCTTCAGATAAAGCCGTGCCAGATCGTACTGAGCGTCGGCATTGCCAAAATAGGAAGCAGCATAGGAGAACATCTCGCGCGCGCGTTCGGCATCGCGCTTGATCTTCGAGTTCGGAATGCCCTCGAGATAATAGCGTCCGAGCGCGACGAATGCGTTGGCAACGATCACGGCTTGCGGCGCAGACGGGCTGTCCTCGGCATGCGCATTGGCGATCCGGCTGAAATACCCGAAGGCCCGCAGATCGTCCTGGGTGACGCCGTCGCCGTTCGCATACATTCGACCCAGCCGCCATTGGGCGATGGGGTGGCCACCCTCGGCCGCATATTGCAAGGCCGTCAGAGAGGTATTCGGCTGAACTGACTGCTTCAGCGCCTGACCGCCGGCGAGTGGCGCGGACGCTACCGGCAGCGCCGTTGCAGTATCGGGCTGGCCGGCGACAGTTCCATCAAAAGCCAATGCCGGGGCGCTCGCGAAAACCGCGCCCCACGCCAACGCAACAAAAACTGTGCCCCTAGATATCCGCATAACACTGTTTCTCGTGCGCCCCACCCGGATGGGTGAGAGCACCGCTGACTGCCGGTCCTACCTGCTGGGCATATTTCCAGAGCGCACCGGATGTATGATTGGTCTCGCGAGGCTTCCATTTGGTTTTGCGGTCAGCGAGCTCCGCGTCGGTCAACTTTACGTCAAGAGTCCCGACAACCGCGTCGATCTCAATGATATCGCCGTCCCGGAGTAGGCCGATCGGGCCACCAATGGCTGCTTCCGGCCCGACATGACCGATGCAGAAGCCACGGGTTGCGCCCGAAAAGCGGCCGTCGGTAATCAGGGCGACCTTGCCGCCCATTCCCTGTCCGTACAGCGCCGCCGTGGTCGCCAGCATTTCCCTCATGCCCGGACCGCCCTTCGGTCCCTCGTAGCGGATCACCAGGACCTCGCCCTCGCGGTAGGTCTTTTTCTGCACCGCCTCGAACGCGTCTTCCTCGCAGTCGAAGCAGCGCGCCGGACCGGTGAACTTCAATTCCGACATGCCCGCGACCTTCACGATCGCCCCCTCCGGCGCCAGGTTGCCTTTCAGACCGACCACGCCACCGGTAACGGTGATGGGCTTGTCGGCCTGACGGACCACATCCTGATGAGGATTCCATTTCACGCTCGCCAAATTCTCGGCGATCGTGCGGCCGGTGACTGTCAGACAGTCGCCGTGCAGGAAGCCGTGATCGAGCAGTGTTTTCATCAGAAGCGGTATGCCACCAGCTTCGAACATGTCTTTGGCAACATAACGGCCACCGGGTTTCAAATCGGCGACATACGGTGTCTTTTTGAAGATTTCCGCCACGTCGAACAGATCGAATTTGATGCCGGCTTCGTGGGCGATCGCCGGCAGATGCAAACCCGCGTTGGTCGATCCGCCGGACGCGGCCACGACGGCGGCGGCATTTTCCAGCGCCTTGCGGGTCACGATGTCGCGTGGCCGGATATTGGACGCAATCAGCTCCATCACCTTCTCGCCGGCGGTCATGCAGAAGGAGTCGCGGATTTCGTAAGGCGCGGGCGCTCCCGCCGAATACGGCAGCGCCAGACCGATGGCCTCCGAGACCGTCGCCATGGTGTTGGCGGTGAACTGCGCGCCACAGGCCCCGGCCGACGGACAGGCGACCCGCTCGATTTCGTCGAGGTCGGCATCGGACATTTCGCCGACCGAATGCTTGCCGACCGCCTCGAACATGTCCTGCACCGTGACCTGCTGGCCGCGGAAATTACCTGGCAGGATCGAGCCGCCGTAAATGAAGATCGAGGGCACGTTGAGGCGAACCATCGCCATCATCATGCCGGGCAAGGACTTGTCGCAACCGGCGAGGCCGACCAGCGCGTCATAGGAATGGCCGCGGATGGTCAGTTCGACGGAATCGGCGATGCATTCTCTAGATGGCAGCGACGAGCGCATGCCGTCGTGGCCCATGGCGATGCCGTCGGTCACGGTGATGGTGCAGAATTCCCGCGGCGTCCCGCCACGGGACGCGACGCCCTTCTTGACCGCCTGCGCTTGACGCATCAGCGAAATATTGCAGGGAGCAGCTTCATTCCAGCACGAGGCGACGCCGACGAAGGGTTGGTGGATCTGCTGGGTTGTCAGACCCATGGCGTACAGATACGAGCGATGGGGCGCACGCTCCGGACCTTCCGTCACATGACGGCTCGGCAGCCTGCTCTTGATATTCGTCTTGGCGTCCATCGCGAACTCATTCCCCCCGCGGTCTCTTTTTTGACCCGGGACGCTCCCGACGCGGGGGATATCCCAGACCATCGAGCGCCGTGGCCTTTAGAATGATTTCACGAAGCTGTGTGGCCAAATAGCGGCATCTGCGAGCACCACCTGCTCGCAGGGTTAAATGTTCGGCCGGTGTTGCGCGCGAGCAACAAACGTGGCCCCCAGGCAACCATCACACGACGCGTAGGACGCTGATGTGGCCGGGTTGCCTAGTCGACCCTGACGTTCGCCGCCTTGATCATCGGCCACCATTTGGCGATCTCGGCCTTTTGCCAGGTGCCAAGCGCTTCCGGCGAGTGCTGATCGGCGGGCGGCATGCGCAGACCGAGGTTTTCCAACTGCTTGCGCACCGCAGGATCGTTCAGCACCGCGACCGCGGCCGCGTTGAGTTTGGCAACGATGTCCTTCGGCGTGCCCTTCGGCACCCAGAGGCCGGACCACAGCGTCATGTGAAAGCCGGGAGCGCCAGCTTCGTCCGTTGTCGGGATCTCCGGGGCCGAGGCAGCGCGCGTGGTATCCGTGACAGCATAGCCGCGGATCGTTCCCGCCCGCACCTGTGCGATCGAGTTGGAAAGCTGATCGACAATCACATCGATCTGGCCCGCGATCAGATCGTTCATCGCTGGTGCCGTGCCGCGATACGGCACGTACTGCAGCTTAACGCCCGTCACGTTCTCGAAGTACAGCCCCGCGATGTGCGATCCCGATCCCGCGCCGGCGGTCCCGGCTGTGGCGGGTGTCGGCTTGGCCTTCATCCAGTCGATCAGCTCTTTCAGCGATTTCGCTGGCACCGCATTCTTGCTGACGATGATCATCGGGTTGCTCGGTAGCAACACGACCGGTTCAAGATCGGTTACCAGGTCATAGCCGAGCTTGTATATCGCGCCGTTGGCGACGTGCGTTCCGAGATGCCCGAAGCTGACGGTGTAGCCATCCGGCGCAGAGCGGACCACGCGCCCGACACCGATCGAACCGGCAGCGCCGGTGACGTTCTCGATCACGACGCTCTTGCCAAGCTTCGCTTCCATCGACTTGGCGAGGATGCGTGCCAGCGCGTCCGACGGGCCGCCTGCCGAAAATGGCACAACGATCGTGACCGTGCGCGATGGAAAGTCATCGGCCGCTACCGGGCCAACAAACGCCAGCAGCGCAACAGCAGCGGCGGCAATCGCTCGTCTCATTCAACATCCTCCATCGCGCGCATCAGACCACACGATGGAGGTCTGCGCGTTAAAACTGTGCGTAGTCGATCGGCTTGTGACGATCGAGCGTCCGCGTGATCGGTGGCAACGGATATTTCAGTCCCGTCGCACAATTGAAAAGCATCACACGGTCGTTCTTTGAAACGCGCCCGTCTGCAAGACTTTCCTTGTAGGCAGCATAGGTTGCCGCGCCTTCGGGGCACAACAACAATCCTTCCTCGCGCGAAACATCATGCAGCGCAGCAGAAATCTTCTCGTCGCTGACTGCGATAGCGAAACCCTTGCTCTCGCGCACCGCGCGCAGAATAAGAAAATCTCCGACCGCTTGCGGCACGCGGATGCCCGAGGCGATGGTGTGGGCGTCTTCCCAGCGCGGCGCGTGTTCCTCGCCCTTCTCATATGCGCGAACCATCGGTGCGCAGCCTTCCGCCTGCACCGCCACCATGCGCGGGCGCTTGCTGCCGATGAAGCCGATCTTCTCGAGTTCGTCGAACGCCTTCCACATCCCGATCAGACCGGTGCCGCCGCCGGTCGGATAGAAGATGACGTCGGGGACGTCCCAGCCGAGTTGCTCGGCAAGTTCGAGGCCCATCGTCTTCTTACCTTCGATCCGGTACGGCTCCTTCAGCGTCGAGGTGTCGAACCACCCCGCTTTGGCCTTGCCTTCGCCGACGATCTTGCCGCAGTCGTCGATCAGCCCGTTAACGCGATAGACGGTTGCGCCCTGCAACTCGATCTCGCTGACATTCACTTCCGGCGTATCGGCCGGACAGAAGATCGTGGTCTTGATGCCGCAGCTCGTCGCATAGGCCGCGAGCGCAGCACCGGCATTGCCGTTGGTCGGCATCGCCATGTGCTTGATCCCGAGCGCCTTCGCCATCGACACCGCCATCACGAGGCCTCGCGCCTTGAACGAGCCGGTCGGCAGCCGCCCCTCATCCTTGACGATGATTTCGCCGCCGCCGATCTTCTTCGATAGCCGCGGCAGCCGGATCAGCGGCGTCATGATCTCGCCGAGACTGACGATGTCGGCGGTCTTGCGCACCGGCAGCAGCTCGCGGTAACGCCAGAGGTCCGCCGGGCGTTGCGCCAGCGCATCCTTGGTCAATGCTTTCTTCACGCCGGCGAGGTCGTAACGCACCAGCAGCGGCTTGTTGGCTTTGGAAAGATTGTGGATCTGGTCGGCTTCGTAGCGATCGCCTTCCATCGCGCATTCAAGGTGGGTCACAAAGGTCGGGCGATCGATCGTCAGATTGTCGTTGTCCTTCACGGGCGCGCTTTCTGTTTGTTGGTCTTGTTGGTTTCACATATTCAGCACGCGCCCGTAGGCGTCGAGTACCGCTTCTTTCATCGTTTCCGAGATCGTCGGATGCGGGAAGATGGTGTGGAACAGCTCCTCCTCGGTCGTCTCGAGGTTCATGGCGACCACAAAGCCCTGGATCAGCTCGGTCACTTCGGCGCCTGTCAAATGCGCGCCGAGCAATTGCCCGGTCTTCTTGTCGAAGATGACCTTGACCATGCCCTGGTCCTCGCCCATCGCGATCGCCTTGCCGTTGCCGACGAACGGAAAACGCCCGACGCGAATCTCCCGACCCGCCTCCTTTGCCTTCGCTTCGGTCAGACCCACCGACGCGACCTGCGGGTGGCAATAGGTACAGCCGGGGATCAGCAGCTTGTCCATCGCGTGCGGATGCAGCCCCTTGATCGCCTCGACGCAGATGATGCCTTCGTGCTCGGCCTTGTGCGCCAGCATCGGCGGCCCTGCCACGTCACCGATAGCATAGATGCCGGCCACGTTGGTCTTGCCGTAAGCGTCGATGACGATGCAGCCACGCTCGGTCTTAACGCCGAGCTTCTCCAGACCAAACCCTTCGATGTTGCCGACCACGCCGACGGCAGAGATGACGCGATCGACGGTCAACG
>JBEPUM010000008.1:0-41518 GCA_041691515.1 Pseudomonadota bacterium
AAATGAACTCGAGGAGTTAGAGGCCGAGCCGCTCCCATTGCTCAGGCGGTGCGCCTTCCTTCTTGAGGATATCGCGCAGAATGCCGAGCATGCGCTCGCGCTGCGGTACATCGGTCGCCCAGAGGTTTTGGGTTTGCCCGGGATCGGTCCGGCGATTGAACAGAAAATTCTCAAGATTGCGTGGCGCGATCTTCATCGGCGTCTTCCATTGCGGGAACGGCGAGCCGGGGACAAAATTCCCACTGTCCGCCGGGACGGTGACGTCGGTGACGATCTGCGACCCGACCTGACTGTCGACCACCAGCGGCCGATAAATCACTGAGGAGTAGATGAACAGGCCGCGATCATCCACCGGCGACTTGAACAGACTCCAGTCGCCGTCGGTCACGCAAATGCCTTGCCCGAATGTGCCGTAAGTCAGGGCAGGGCGGATGGCATCCTCGCCCTTGAGAAGCGGTAGCCAGCTTCGGCTATGGGTGGCGCCGAGTGGCGCGGCGCCGGCGGCCTCCAGCACGGTGGCATAGAGATCGACGGTCTGGGTCAGCCCCGTGACCTTGCGCGTCTTGTCCGCAAAGGAGGGATGCCACACGAACAGCGGAATGTTGGCGTGGCTGTCGTAGTGCGGATAGCTCTTGCCGAAAGCCTTGCGTTCGCCGAGGTCGTGCCCGTGGTCGGTGGTCACAATTACCATCGTGTCGTTCCAGAGATCCTGGCGATCAAGCTCGGCCATGAGATGCCCGAACCACGTGTCGACCATCGTCATCTTGCCGGCGTATTGCGAGCGGACGAACCGCAACTCCTTTTCGCTCACCTTGGAAAAATACGCGGCCTGCTTTTTGGCATCCTGATAGGGCGGCCACACCGTGAAGTCGTCGGTGCCGGTATCGTCGTTGTACATCGAGAAGTAAGGCTCCGGCACATGGAACGGCTCATGCACGTCGAAAGACTCGACATGCAGATAGAATGGCCGGTTGCGGTCGTTGCGGCGGAGCCATTCGGCCGCACCGGAAAACACCTTTGCGGGGAAGAAATCTTCCTCGCGTTTGAAGTCCTTGACGTTGGCATAGTAGCGGCGCCCATAAGTCGGTCGCCAGTTGTCGATCGCCTGCGCGAAGGCGGGCAATGGCTCGTCGGCTGGCAGCGGCGGGTTCCAGAAATCGATTTCGTGGCCGCGCACCAGATGCACACTCTGGAACGATTGGAGATAGCCGTTCGCCGGCTCTTCCCAATAATGATAATGATCGGTGATAAGGGCCGTGGTCAGTCCTGCGTCGGCCAGAAGATGCGGCAAAGGCACGTCCGAGGGTTCGAGCGGACCCCAGGGCCGCCACATCATTTCCTTTTGCCCTGAGAATATCTCGCGCCGCGCCGGCATGCATGGAAGGCTGCCGACGAAATGATTGTCGAAGCGGAATGATTTGGCCGCGAACGCATCCAGATTGGGGGTCTTGATCGGGCTTTTGGCATAGGCGTTCATCTGATGCCGGTTAAGGCTGTCGATGAGAACCAGGATGATGTTCATGACGGATCCTGTCGAGTTGGAGACGTTTGAGGAGATTCAGGCGCCGACCTGAAACGGAAGTGGCTGCCCGGTGACAAATGCGGCCACTTGGCTCGCGGCGATGCGCGCCGCGCGGAGCGCGGTTTCCTTGGTCGCTCCTGCCAGATGCGGCGTCATGACAATGTTCGGTGCGGTTCGCAGTCGCGATTGCGCCGGCAACGGTTCATCGGGAAAGACGTCGAAGGCGGCGGCAGCGAGCTGGCCGCTCTCGAGTGCATCGCAAGCAGCATCGTAATCGAGCAACGCGCCGCGGGCTGCGTTGACGAGAATACTGCCCGGCGGCAGCGCGGCGAGTTGCGCCGCGCCGATCATGCTGCGCGTGTCCTTGGTCAGTCGCGCATGGAGTGAAATGATCCTGGAAGACGCGAGCAGCTGCCGCAGATCATTCTCCTGAATGACGCCATCGATTGCGTCGATTGTCGCAAAGGGATCATAGACCATCACGCGGGCGCCAAAACCTTTGAGCATACGCGCAACCTGACGGCCGACCGCGCCATACCCGATCAGTCCGACCGTCGATCCGCCGATCTCGAACCCGACCTGATCGAACGCATAGAAATCGCTGCGCCATTCGCCGGCGATAATTTCGCTGTGCCGCGACGGGATTTTGCGCAGCGCCGCGAGCAGGAGTGCCATGGTATGTTCGGCCGTCGCGGCGGCGTTGCGGCCGGGTGCCGCGCAGACGGCAATGCCCTTGCGGCGCGCGGCATCGAGATTGACGTTCACTGGGCCGCCACGTGTGACGCAGATCAGCTTGAGCGCGTTCGCCGATTCGATCACGCGTTGGGTCAGCGGCGCCATCTGGGTGACGCAGATATCGATGTCCTTCAGCGCCGCGATCATCTCTTCCTCGGAGCCCGAGGCTTCATCGACCTCGGCGACCGCCGCGAAGGGAATTCCCGGCCATGGCAGCAGGAGTTGTTTCATGTCGAAGAAGGCCGAAGGTACAGCCTTGGCGATCTCTTGTGCAAGGGCATCCGCCTGCACGAAATGGTCGCCCGCAAGCAGCACGCGTGTCACAGGATCGCATCCTTTCCGGAAAATTCGAGACAGGAGATCGGGAGGTTGAGCGTCACGAGCCCGGCTTCGCCGTTGCGCAGCCGTAGTTGTGTCACGGCGCAATTGAGGAGCACGGGAAAATGCTTGCGGTAGTGACGCAGTTCGATTCCCAGTGCCTGGCATAGTGCCAGCCGCGTCAAGGTCGAGTGCCCGACCACGAGTACGCGTTGCGTCGGGTAGTTCGCCGTAATGTCATGAAGGCACGACAGCGCGCGATCGGCCGCGGCCTCCGGCGACTCACCGCCGGGGAAATGGTTGGCGACAGGATCGCGAAGATAGGCATCCATCGCGCTCGCATAGGCCGCGTGCGCTTCGGACTTTGTCTTTCCTTCCAGCGGTCCAAAATCCAGTTCGATCAGGCGGTCATCGATATGCACGGGACATTTGGCGAGGCCGATCGCCGGCGCGGCGGTGAGACGGCAGCGCTCGAGCGGTGAGGTCCATACCGCATCGATCGAGGCGGCCGCGGCCCAGCGACCGAGTCGCTCGGCCTGCTCGCGGCCGAGATCGGTCAAGCCAATGTCGGTTCGCCCGGCATATCGGTTCTCGCGATGCCAGATCGATTCGGCGTGGCGGACCAGCAGGAGTTCGGTCATGCGTTCATGCGCCTTCGTGCCTGGTGAGCGAGGGTGGACGACAGCCAGCCCTTCGCCTGCAAATCATCGACAAACGTGGCGTAGTAGTCGTCCGTCTCAGCGCGGCGGGACGTATCAGGATCGATCCGCTGTGCGATGCGAATCATGTCGCGTGAAGCGTCACTGAGGGAGCGTTCGATCGTCGAGGCCAGCAGGGCCATTCCGATGGCGGGTTCGGCGATCTCAGGCACGATCAATTCGCGATTCAGCATCGTCGCGCGCAGACGATTCAGAAAGCTGCTTCGCGCGCCGCCGCCCGTCAGCGACACTGAACCCTGGATCGGAAATCCAGCTGCTCCGAGATAATCGAAGCAGAGGCGTTCCACCGCCGCGAGGCCGAAGCTCACGCTGCGATAGGCGTCCACGGGATCGATTGCCGAGGCTTGCGGCAGCGACAGCGTTGCATCCGGTGCGATGAAGGGAAAACGCTCGCCACGCGCGGACGCGAGTGGATAGACCGGCGCTGGTCTTCCACGATGTCGTTCGGCTTGATGCGACAGCACATCGAGATCGGTGCCGGCGGCAAATATGCGCTGGAATGCGCCTGCGCCGGCGCTGGATGCGCCGCCCGGCAGCCATTCGCCATCGGGCGAACGATGCGAATAAACGATACCGCCGGGGTCGTGGATCAGCGACGGACTTTTGCCTTTCAAGACGAGCGTCGTGCCGAGCACGCTGTTCCAACTCCCGGCTGTCGCGGTACCCGAGGCAAGCTGCGACGCGCAACCATCGGTCATGCCTGCAATAATCGGGACGTCTTCGGGCAGCCCGGTATGTGCGGCTGCAGCGCGACAAACGGCCCCGATCCGCGAGCCGGGTTTGACGAGGTCCGGCAGCCATTCGGGTGCGAGTCCAAGCGACTCCATGAGCGCGGTGTCCCATCGGCCATCGATGGTGTCGCATCCGGATTTCAGCGCGTTGCTGAGATCGGCCGCAGTGCGGTTGCCCGCAAGACGACCTGTGATGAAGTCCGCCTGTTGGGCAAAGTAGCTCGCCGGTCCCTTGTGATGCGCGGCAAGCCACATCCATTTCGGCAGGCCCCAGACCGTTTGAATGTGGCCGTAACCCAGCCGTGTCCAGAGCGATTGCCCGTGTAGGTTGGCGCGCTCTGCTTCATCGGCGGCGCGAGCGTCATCGTACATCAGACCCGGCGTCAGAGGGTCTCCCTGCGTATCGGTTAGAAGAACGGTGCCGGAGGTGCCACACACCGACAGCGCGCGAACGCGATCCCCGCCTCGCAGGCCTCTCATCGCTTGCCGGCAGGCTTCGCCGACGGCTGTCCACCAGTGTTCCGGATTCTGTTCATGCCGGTTTTGATGGCGATTGCTGGTCAGGGCCGCCTGCCCATCGGATCGAATTTCGCCATGGCTGGTGACGGCGATTGCGCGTACGCTTTGCGTGCCCAGATCGATTCCGATCCAGATGTCGGTGCTGGGGCGGTTCATGATCCTGCACTCGTCTTGGTTGCGCGCCAGCTTGCGCGGGCGATGTCGCGAACCCTGTGGAATTCGACGAACTGCTGCGCATAGAAGCTCATCCGCTGCGGATCAGGTGACCAGCTATCGCGTGCGGATGTTTGCCACTCCGACAAGGCCGAAGCTTGTCCTTGCGCCAGCAAGGCGTACAGCGCCGCGCCGCGGCAAGTTAGTTCCGACGAGATCGCGCGCTGTGCCGGGACGCCCGTGACGTCGGCAAGCATCTGGCATAGCACTGGCGACGTTGTACCGCCGCCGCTCAGGCGTAATTCCGATGGCTTCACGCCAATCGCTTCGAGACAATCGCGGATCACCATGCAGAGACCTTCCAGCACGGCGAGTGCAATGTCGGCTCGTGAATGCGAAAGCGACAGATTCCAGAAACTGCCGCGCGCTGAGGGATCGAGAAACGGCGCACGCTCGCCGGCGGGCGAGAGGTAGGGAAGGAAGACCACGCCGTTGGCGCCGGGCGGCGCCTCGGCGGCGAGTGCGATCATGTCGCGCGCATCTCGCAGGCCGAGCGTGCGCGCCGCCCAGTGCACGACCTCCATGCCGGCGAGGGTCGGTTGAAAGCGCAGGTAGCGAGACCGCAATCCCAGCGATACCAGGCAGCCTGTGGGTTCGCCGGCGATCTCGGGCCGATCGGTCACGACGCCGCAAAGAAATGTGGTTCCCAGCACCGTGACCGCGTCGCCAGCCTCGTGCGCGCCGACTCCGAGCGCAGCAGCAGGTACGTCGTACGGCGCCAGCACGACCGGAAGACCTTCGCGCAGCCCCATCCGTTGGGCCGCATCCGCGGAGAGACGCGCAGCACCCGTTTTGATCGGCGCCAGCAATCTCTTGCAGGAGCTGAGCCCGTACAACGCCAGCAGGTCGTCGGAATAACCTGCCGACCGCGCGTCCATGAAGGGCGCGGAGGCATCGCTCGGTTCGGCGCGAATGTCGTCGGTAGCCTTATAGAAGATCCAGCTTCCGCAGGTCAGCGCATAAGCGCTTTGGTGCAGGCGCGCCGACTGGTTGTCGCCGATCCAGCGCAGCAGAGCGTTGGCGAGGCCGGGAAAGGTGACGGATCCGTTGATCGCATAGCCGCGCGCCATGGTGCCGTCCGCGACCCACGCGGCCACCTGATCGGATGCGCGCGCATCATTCCATAGCAGCGCCGGCCCGGCCGGCACGCCAGCGGGATCGATCAGCCAGCATCCGTCGCCCTGCGCAGTGACGGCGATCGCATCGATGTCCTCGACGTTTCCGGCGGTTTCACGCACTGCGTCGCAGACGGTATCCCAGACCAGAGCCATATCCTGCTCGGACCACCCATCATGCGGCCGCTCGACAATGGACCCGCGTCGCGCGACGAACAATTCGCGGCCGGTCTGGTCAAAGGCCGCTGCCTTGATGGTGGAGGTTCCCACGTCGATGGACAGTATCGTCACGGCGTTATCAGCCCATACGCTGGCCGACGGCAGATCCTGCCGTCTCGTCCAGAGGTGCAATTTCGACGGTCACACCGCGCGACTCGAGTTCTGTCCGGTCGGCCGCAGCGATGCCGTCATCTGTGATGATCAGATCGAAATCCGTCACGGGCGCAAGCTTGTGAAGCGCGCGCAGGCCAAACTTGGAGTGATCGACGAGCAGGACCTTGAATGCGGAGGATTTGATCAGCGCATGCTTGAACTGGACCGTCTCTTCAGACTTGTGACAGCAATATCCGTGATCGATCGCCGTCGTGGACATGAAGAGAATATCCGCCTGCAACCGGCTCGCGGCGTCGGTCGCGATCATTCCGAAGAATGCGTCGTACCCGTGTCTGTAGGTACCGCCGGTTGAAATGACGTCGATGCCGGGCTCTCCGGAAAGCCGGGTAATGACGGAGAGCGAATTGGTCACGACCGTCAGCGGACCGCGTTGAGGCAGGGCGTCGATCATCGCGCTGGCAGAGGTACTCTCGTCAAGAAACACGACATGACCTTGTCGAACGTGCGTGAGCGCCTGGGCGGCGATGGCGCGCTTCTCGGGAATGTTGCGTTCCGCGCGCGAGCGAACCGTCGTGTCGAGCAGAGCGGCGGGATGAATGCGGGCGCCGCCGCGCACCTTCAGCAGCCAGCCTTCTGATGCGAGCGCATCCAGATCGCGATGGATCGTCATCGCGCTGACGTCGAGCGATGCCGCAAGTGCATCGATCGAGACATAACCGTGGTCCAGCGCGTCCTGACGTATCCGCGTGCGCCGCGCCGACTGGGCGCCGGCATCCTGATCTCCGTTCGGCTTTCGCAAACTGAATTCCTTCCGGACTAACACGCCGGCGGGAATAGCACGCCAGTTCGCTCATGTCACATCAGTTGTGAGGAAAGTAACATTTTTTGTGTTAGAATGGCCAATTAACTTGACGTGTATTTGGCGAGCTGCCACTTTCGCCAGCGATGGAGGTCATCAATCAAAGAAGGCCCGCGTGAGGTACCATCCAATCCAGATATGTCTCGCATTGCTCCGGCGGGAGCCGCTGTGACGGTGCTTGCCGACAATCTGGCGCCGCGAAGCCCAACCATCCGCCGATCGCGCGTGACGTCGTTTTGGCGTCGCGAACAGACAGCTTCTGTTGTCGTCGTCATCGGGATCGGCTCATCGTTCTTTCTGATTGCCGTCTGGGGCTGGCTGACACGGGACGGTGGCCCGATTTCCGCCCTGCTGTTGCCGTCGCCCGAGGCCTTCAAGGATGCATTTTTCCGGCTGCTGCGCCGTCCCTATCTCGGAAGTTCGTTTGGCGAACACATCCTGTCGAGCTTGAGCGTTGTTCTCGGCGGCTGGTTGCTGGCCGCGGTTGTCGGCATGCCGCTTGGTATTGCCCTGGCGTGGTGGCGGCGCTTGCGATGGACGGTCTTTCCGGTCTTTCAGCTTGTCCGTCCGGTGCCTCCGCTCGCTTGGATTCCGCTCGCCATCATCTGGCTTGGCATCGGAACCAGCGCGCGCATGTCCGTTGTGTTTGTCGCGGCGCTGGTGCCTTGGGTGATGAACTCCATGCAGGCAGTCGCGTCGGTCGATCCGATTCTCATCCAGGCCGCTCGCACGCTCGGCGCCAGCAATCGCGTGATTCTTTCGCGCGTTGTCGCGCGCACCGCGCTGCCGACGCTGATCGCGGGGGCGCGGATCGCGCTCGGCAACGCCTGGACCACGTTGATCGCGGCCGAACTTCTGGCTGCATCCTCCGGCCTTGGCTATGTCGCATTGAACGCGTCCCGCACGCTCGACACCGATATCCTGTTGGTTGCGATGGCGACGATCGGCATCCTCGGTGCGTTGCTCTCCTTTGCGATGCAAGTGTTGGCGCGGGCGTTAGCGCCCTGGTCGCGCGGGGAGGCGGCATAATGGCCACACTCGCGGCGCGCCAATCGCGATCCCGACCGGATGCGATGCACGGCAACGCTATGATCTGGGGCGCCGCGTCACTGGGTCTGCTGTTGCTGCTCTGGTTTGCCGTCACCAGCGGATCGGCGCTGATCGCGCCGCGCCTGTTGCCGTCGCCCGCAACCTTGGCCGAACGGTTTGCAACGCTGGCGGTGACGCCGTTTGGCGGCAACAATCTCCTTGGGCACGCCGCGGCATCCGTCGAACGCTGGGCGTTGGGCGTGCTTGCCGCGATTGCCGTCGGATTGCCGCTCGGCGTGATGTTCGCCTGGCTGCCGCCGTTCCGCGCCGCGCTGATGCCGGTGTTCGAGTTGCTGCGTTACATTCCGCCCTTCGCGTGGGTGCCGATAGCGATTCTGTGGTTTGGCGCATCGACGCTGACGCAGGCGCTCGTCGTCTTCATCGCCGCGTTCCCGGCGTGCGTCATCAACACGCAACTCGGCGTCAGTCAAGTCGACAAGGTGCTGGTGCAGGCGGCGCGCACGCTCGGCGCGGGCTCATGGATGACGTTGCGGCATGTCGTGCTGCCTGTTGCCGCGCGCGATGCCTTCACGGGAATCCGGATCGCGGTGAGCAATGGATGGATGGCGCTGGTCGGTGCCGAACTTGTGGTTGGCAAGGTCGGCCTGGGCTTTCTGATCTCGCAAGGTCAGGCCAACGACTCGGTCGCGACCGTCTTCGTCGGCATTATCGCGATCGGACTCTTGGGCGTTCTGATCGATTCCGGCGTGCGCTGGTTGCAGCGCGTCGTGCTGCCTTGGAGCCAATGATGCAAGCCGAACCTGATGCGACGCAGATGGTAAACTCTCGTCCGGCGGTGCAAGCCGGATCGCGGCCGGCTGCGCCGAAAATGGAGCTGCGCGGCATCTCGAAGAAATTCAGCACACGGCGGGGCGAAGTCGTCGCGCTCGCCGAATGCAACCTCGCCGTCGAGAAGGCCGAATTTGTCACGGTGGTCGGTCCCTCCGGCTGCGGGAAATCCACGTTGCTGATGATAGCGGCAGGGCTGACCGAACCGACCACCGGCGACATCCTGGTCGATGGACTGCCGGCCGGGGCGCCGGGCCCAAAACGCAGCGTCGTATTCCAACGTTTTGCACTGTTTCCGTCCGAAACTGCGGCGCAGAATATCGAGTTCGGATTGCGCGTGGCTGGAATCGACAAAGCCGAGCGCGCCGCCCGCGTAACTGAACTGCTGGCATTGATGGGCCTCGAGCAATTTCGCGACGCTTATCCGAGCGAGTTGTCCGGCGGCATGCAGCAGCGCGTGGCGATTGCGCGCGCGCTCATTGTCCGCCCCGAAATCCTGCTGATGGATGAGCCGTTCGGCGCGCTCGACGCGCAGACGCGAACGGTGCTGCAGGAGGAAGTGTCGCGGCTGCGCCGGCAGATGGATTACACGGTGCTGTTCATCACCCATAGCGTCGAGGAGGCGGTCTATCTCGGCGACCGCGTGGTGGTGATGTCGCGGCGGCCGGGCCGCATCAAGACTGAAATCACCATTCCGCGTGACGCTGCGTGGCGCGGCAAGCAAATCGAGGACGCCAGCAATTATTCCGATTTCAACGACGTTCGCCGGCAGATTTGGGAGCTCGTACGAAGCGAAATCGTGCGTGAATAATATAAAACGGGAGGAGTGGAGTTATGGGTACATCTGCAAGATTTAAGACGGCTCTGGTGTCTGCGCTGATCCTTGCGGGCAGCGCGTTGGGCATATCTACGGCGTCGGCGGACAACAAGGTGATCGTTCTGTCGAGCCAGCCGAACGAGGCGGGCTTTCCGATGTGGCTCGCGAACAAGCTCGGATATTATTCCGACCGCGGCCTCAACGTGAAGATTCAATACTTTCCGAATGGCGGCGCAGCGCTGGCGTCGGGCGCCGCGGGGGACTGGCAGGCCGGCTGGACCGGATCGCCGCCCGCCATCACCGGATGGGCGAAGTTCGGCCTGACCACGGTCGGCACCATGATGAAGGAAGACCGCAACATCAAACTGGTGATGCGGAAGGAAGCGCTGAAAGGCAGCACTCCAGCCGACGTGCTAAAGACCAAGCCGATCGGCACTGTGCCCAACAGCACCTGGAGCCAGGTCCTGTTTGCCTGCGCAAAACACTTCAATGTCGAGCCCGGTCAGATGAAGATTGTCCCGCTCGATCCGCCGGTAACACGTCAAGCGCTGCAATCGGGCGACGTCGGCTCGGGCACGACGGATTCCTCGCCTGACTTCGACATCGTCAACAATACCGAGAAATTTCAGGTCGTCTGCGATGGTGCGATTGCCAAGACCTCGGTCATCGACCCTTATATCGTGACGAAGAAATTCGCGGCCGAGCAGCCGGACGCTGCCGCGCGTTTCGTCGAGGCATCCTACCGCGCCAATGAATTCATCATGGCGAATAAGGATCAGGCTCTGAAATACTTGCTCGAATACTACAAGGATGTCGGCATCGACGGCAGCGAAGCCAAGGCCCGCTACACGCTCGGCTTGCGCGACTTCCAGACCCTGAAGCAGGCGTTGTCCGATATGTCGGACGGCACGACGGCCAAGACGCTGACTGAAACCGGCAAGGTGTTCGTGGCCGGTGGAGCCTATGACAAGGTGCCGGATATGGATGCGGACATTAAAGCCGGTCTGCCGATCCTCAAAGCCGCTGCCGCGCTGCGGAAGTAACCTCTGCCGCGCACCGTCATGTTGCGCGCAAGATGTTTGCGAACGAGGCCCGATCATTCTCCTTGGTCGGGCTTCGTCACGCCGGAAGCCATTTAACCGAGTTCTCTGCGATCGACACCCCCACCAGATCGCCCGGTGCAAGCGGCTGCACGCCGGTTTTGAACGGCGCATCGACATACAGATCGGCGCCATCGGCTTGAATGCCGTAGCGAAGCGTCGAACCAAGAAATTCGCGGTAGACGATCCGGCCGGAAATCACGCCTGCACCAGCGGCAGCCGTGTCGTTCGTCACGATCGTTGCGTCCTGCGGCCGGAATACCAGGCGCGCGCCGTCCGGCACGTCCACTTCCGTTGCTATCGGAAAACGCAGCCCGCTGCTCGACTCGAAAACTCGGCCCGTTTCCGCGGACACGACGCGGCCTTCGAAGACATTCGCCGTGCCGAGGAACTGGGCGACGAACAGGTTGGCGGGTTGTTCGTAAAGCTCCGCCGGAGTTCCGATCTGCTGCACCTCGCCCGCGCTCATCACCGCGACGCGATCACAGATCGTATTGGCTTCTTCCTGATCGTGGGTAACCAGGATCGTGGTCAGGCCCAGCCGCTGTTGTAGATTGCGCAGTTCACGCCGGACCTGAATGCGCAGCTTTGCATCGAGATTGGACAGCGGCTCATCAAGCAAAAGAATCTTCGGCTCGATTGCAATGGTTCGCGCCAGCGCGACGCGCTGCTGCTGGCCCCCGGACAGCTCCGACGGACGCCGGTCCCCGAGTTGTCCGAGTCCCACGAAATCGAGCGCCGTCGCGACGCGCCTTGCGATGTCGGCTCTCGGCAGCCTGCGCTCCTCGAGCCCGAACGCCACATTGCGCGCCACGGACAGATGCGGCCACAACGCGTAGGACTGGAACACCATGCCGACATCGCGCTTCCACGGAGGGAGCCTCGAAATGTCGCTGCCGCCGACGACGATACGGCCGGCCTCGGCCTGCGCGAAGCCGGCGATGGTGCGTAGCAGGGTGGTCTTGCCGCAACCGGATGGGCCCAGCAACGCGAAGAACTCGCCGGGGCGAACGTCGAGGTTGATGTGATTGAGGACGCGATGATCGCCGTAGGATGCGCTGACGTCGTCGATGCGCAGATCGACGGCCTTGAGTTGGATGTCGCTTTTCAGCACGGGATCGGCCATGGGATGTCTTTCTAGCCCTGTCCGGCTTTGGACCGGCGGTCGCGTTCGACGAGGAGTTGTGAAAAGACGGTACTCGCGGCCACAATCACAACGGCGATCACACCGAGCGCTGCACCGGCGCCGCGGCCCGCCGGGGATTGCATGAACACATACAATCCGTAGGCGAGGGGTGCGTCGGAGTTGGATTGCACCAGCATCAGTGTTGCCGATAGCTCGACCGCGGCGGTTGCA
This sequence comes from Pseudomonadota bacterium, assembly GCA_041691515.1. GTDB lineage: Bacteria > Pseudomonadota > Alphaproteobacteria > Rhizobiales > Xanthobacteraceae > Nitrobacter. The sequence goes on from JBEPUM010000008.1 coordinate 12,217, forward strand.
AAACTCGTCACGAATCCAGCGGCGAGGCCGCCGGTCATCAACGGAATCACCACGCGGCGGACTGTGCGGATCTTGGTGGCGCCGAGATTCTCAGCCGCCTCCTCGAGCGATACGGAAATCTGCTGAAGCGCGGCATGACAGGCGCGCAGCGCGTAGGGCAGGCGGCGAATCGCGAGCGCGAGCACGATGATGATCCAGAGCGATGCGATCGGCGTGCCGTCCCACAATTGAACGCCGTAGTACGCCCGCAGATAGCCGATGCCGAGAACAATGCCGGGAATGGCGAGCGCGGCCGTCGCGATGGTGTCGAGGCTGACCCGGCCGGGCAATTTCGTGCGCAGCACGAGATAGGCAATCGAGGTGCCGACCGCGATGTCGATCAGCCCGGCGAGCGAGGCATAGATCAGGGTGTTCTTGATGTAGAGCGAACTTTCGCCGAACACGCGAGCGTAGTGCGCGACCGTGTAGGCGTCCGGCAGCGGCGAGAATGACCAGATGGTAGCGAACGACAGCAGCAGCAGACCGAAATGCGGCGCGAGCACGAGCAGGAGAATGAGGGTGATAACGGCATAGGCTGCCGCGGTTTCCCAAGGTTTCAGCCTGCGCCGGACGATGCCGCCGCCGCCGCGCTGGACGGTCGCGTAATCAATGTTGCGGGTGGCGAGCGAGGAGGCCCACATCGCCGCGACGGAGGTTACGATCAGCACGACCGAGATAACATATCCCATCGGGTCGGTGATGCCGATCGAGGTGACGCGCAGGTAGGCCTGCGGCGCCAGCATGTCCTTGACGTTGAGCAGCAGCGGCGTCGCAAGATCGTCGAATACCTTCACGAACACCAGCGACGCGCCGGCGACGTAACCCGGCAACGCCAGCGGAAACACGATGCGGCGAAACAGCCGAAAGCCCGAGGAGCCGAGATTCTGCGCGGCCTCTTCCATCGAACGGTCGATATTGCGCAGCGCTGCGGATAGATTGATGAGAATGAACGGAAAGTAGTGGATCGACTGCACGAACACGACGCCGTTCAGTCCGTCCATGAACGGCACCTTGAAGCCGAACCAATCGTCCAGCAGCAGGTTGACGCTGCCGTTTCGCCCGAAGAACAGTTGCAGCGCCACCGCGCCGACAAACGGCGGCATGATCAGCGGCAGAAAGCCGAGGATCTGGATGATCGCCGCGCCGCGAAAGGCGAAGCGCGATGTGATGTAGGCGAGCGGCAACGCGAACGCCGACGCGAACACCACGGCCATCGCGGAGACGTAAAACGAATTCCAGAACGCGCGCACGAACAAGTCGGTACGAGCGAAATCATAGAAGTTGACGAGCGTAAACGCGCCTGAGCCCTTTTCCGTGAACGCCACCCAGATCACGGTTGCGACTGGCCAGATCAGGAACAGCACGAGGAAGGCGAGAATCCCGAGCGCGAGTACAACCTGCCCCGGCGTGGCGCGGCCAGCCCCGATCGATCCCAGCAACGGAATTGCGGCAAACCGGCGAGTCATGGCGCTCACGGTCCGGCCGCTAGCCGTGATCCCCGCTCACTTTGCGAGCTTCAGGGCTTCTTCGGCCTTTGCTTTCGCCTGTGCGTAATGCTCCTTCGCAAACGCAGCCCACTTCTGTTCGAGCTCGGCCTGACGGGCACCCTTTTCTTTCTTCTTCGAGCCGGTGAATGCGCCGGTGGTTTCAGTGGCCGACGCTTCGGCTTCGGCTACGGGCATAGCCGCGACAAGCGCGCGGGCGTCTTTCACCAGTGTGCGCGCCTGTGCATTGTCTTTCTTGGCGAGAGCGGTTTCTGCATCCTCGATTGCCTTGGTGGCTCCCTTGAGATCGGCGAGCTGGAAGGTCACGATCTGATCGAACAGCGAATCCACAACGTTATTGCGGTGTTCGGACGTCTTGACGTCGAACTTCACCATCGAATTCAACCGCGGGTCCTTGAATGGGTTCGGATAGCCGGCGGGTGCTTTGTCGTAAACGGAGGGATTCACCGGCAGCCGGCGGATGCCGGGATCGAACAGGATATTCTGTCCCGCAGGCGAGAGCAGGAATTCGATGAACGCTTCAGCGCCGGCTTTGTTCGGGGCATTGGCGACGATCGCGATGTTGGCCGGGACGATCGTCGTCACCGACGGATAGACGAACTTGACCGGGAATCCAGTCGCCTGTGAAGAGAACGCGAAGAAATCGATGACGATGCCATATCCGACTTGGCCGGAGTTAACGGCCTCCGGAACACCGAATGAGCGCTCGGTCACCTCACGGAAGTTGCCCGCGACAGCCTTGAGCGTGGCCCAGCCCTTGTCCCAGCCTTCGCCTTGCAAAATGGTTTCGACCGTCAGATGCGTGGTGCCGGAACGCGAGGGAGCGGCCATCGACACGTGATCGTAGTACGCGGGCGCGGCTAGATCCTGCCATTCCTTCGGCTCGGGCAGCTTGTTGGCCTTGACGTACCGCTCATTCCACATGATGCCGTAGCCCGACGCGGCAAATCCAAAATAGAAGCCATCGGGATCGTTGATCGGGAATTGTCCGATCTTTGCAGGTATGCCGGTCGCCTTCGGCGTGTATTTCTGAAGCAGCGATTTGCCCTTGAGCGCCTCGAACGCATCGGGCGCGGACGCCCAGAAGATGTCGACCTGGTTGTTGGCCTTGGTTTCCTCCAGAAACTTCACGCCGGCATTGGTATTGCGGTTCTGCACGTCGAGCGTGATGCCAGGCATGGCGGCCTGGAATGCCTTCTTGATCGGATCGGTGAGATCCTTGGAATAGGAGGTGACGATACTGACCTTGCCGGTGGGGGCTTGCGCGTGCGCGGCGACCGGCAGCACGAGACCGGCAATGGCGGCGAGAAGCCAGCTAGGACGGCGTGACATGTGCGATTTCCTCCGATTTTTTTTTTAGTCTTGTATAACGACCGTGCGAATGGAACCCATACTAATGAGGGAACGAATTGCAGTTTACTACGACAGTAATTCGCATGAAGCTACAGCAGGCGTTTTGCAATGCGGCAATTCCGAATCTGTGGAAACGCTGTTTGCTAACCGATTTCCACGCCGCTAAGAACTGTTCGTCAATTTGTTGCGGGCGGTCGTCCCGATCATCAGAAGGCCCATCATCATGAAATCATTTTGCATTGCTGCATTGTTCGTTGCAGGTTTTTCCGTTCTCGTACCGGCCATGGCGTCCGCACAACAAGCGTGTGCCAACCGCGGCGAACTCGATGATGCTTATTGCGATGCGAATAACGATCTGGTCGCCGACGTGCCGGCAAAGACCCGCGATCCCAGCGTGATCGTGTTCGCCTACACCCCGGTCGAAGACCCGGCGGTCTATGAGAATGCCTTCAAGCCGTTCACCGAATATCTCGGCAAGTGCACCGGCAAGCGCGTCGTCTACTATCCGGTCCAGTCGAACTCCGCCGAAATCGAGGCGATGCGCTCGGGCCGGTTGACGGTCGCCGGCTTCTCAACCGGTCCGGTCGGCTTTGCCGTCAACATGGCAGGTGCTGTGCCGTTCGCCGCGAAGGGGACCGAGAAGGGCGTCGAAGGCTATAACCTCATCGTCGTCGTGAAGAAGTCGAGCCCCTATCAGAAGCTCAGCGACCTCAAGGGCAAGAAGCTCGCCCACACCGCGCCGTCGTCGAACTCCGGCAATCTAGCGCCGAAGGCGCTGTTTCCGGAGCAGGGTCTGAAGCCCGGCGAAGATTATCCGATCGTGTACTCCGGCGGCCACGACAAATCGGTGCTGGGTGTCGAATCCGGCGACTACGATGCAGGCGCGGTGGCGTCCGACGTCTTCGAGCGGATGGGTGCCCGCGGCACCATCAAGACCGACGACTTCCGGATTATCTATCGTAGCGAAACGTTTCCAAGCTCCGGTTTCGCGTATGCGCATGACCTCAAGCCTGAACTCGCCGACAAGCTGAAGAAGTGCTTCTACGACTTCCGTTTCCCGCCGGACATGCAGAAGGATTTCGAGGGCGACGACCGGTTCTTCCCGATCACGTATCAGAAGGACTGGGCTATCATTCGCAAGGTCGCTCACGACTCCGGCACGCCGTACAACAAGGCGGCTTACGAGAAGGAAGCCGCGCGCGAGGCCGCGGCTGCCAAGAAGAAGGCCGAACAGCCGAAGAAGCCCTGATGCAGGCACAGGTCTCGTCGCTTGCATCCGCTGCGTCTCAGAGCGATGACTCGCGTGCGCTGGTGTTGCGCGGTCTCCGCAAGGAGTATCGCGCCGGTCAGCCGGTGCTGCGCGGCATCGATCTGGTGCTGCCCGGATCGGGCCTTACCGCGATCATCGGGCCGTCGGGGACAGGCAAGAGCACCCTGATCCGCTGCATCAACCGTCTGGTGCCGCCGACCTCGGGTGAAATTCTGTTTCGCGGGCAGGATCTCGCAAAACTGTCCGGCCGCTCGCTGCGCAGCGCGCGGCGCCGGATCGGCATGGTGTTCCAGGAATACAATCTGGTCGAGCGGTTGACGGTGATGGAAAACCTGTTGTGCGGCCGGCTCGGATACGTCTCGGCCTGGCGGGCATGGCTGCGAAAATTCCCGGCGCAGGATATCGCGCGCGCGTTCGATCTCCTCGATGCGGTGGGCCTTCCCGGCTTTGCGACGCGGCGCGCCGATGCGCTGTCGGGCGGCCAGCGGCAGCGCGTTGGCATCGCCCGCGCCATCATGCAGGAACCCGATATCATTCTTGCCGACGAGCCAACCTCGTCGCTGGATCCAAAGACATCGGTTGAGATCATGGAAATCCTGAACCGGTTTGCGACCGAGCGGAACATTCCGGTGATCGTCAACATCCATAACGTCGAACTCGCAAAACGCTTCGCGTCGCGCATTGTGGGCATGACCGGAGGCCTGGTCGTCTATGACGGGCCGCCGCAGGGCCTGTCGGAAGCGGACCTCAAGACGATCTATGGCGGCGAGAACTGGATGGAATGATCGTGACGGATCCCCCAGCATCCGGCCCGCGCACCGCGTTCGCGCCAAATTGGCTGGCCCGGCTGGGCTGGATCGCGCTGGCCGTCTACGTCGTCTACGCCGGCTCGCAACTCGGATTCAGCGCCGCACGGTTTTCGACCGGGTTAGAGCATGGGCACCGGTTTCTGGCCCGCATGTTTCCGCCGAACTTCGGGCGCTGGGAACTGATCTACGATGGCATTCTGGAGAGTCTGCAGATTGCCGTCATCGCGACCTTTTTCGGTATTCTGATTTCCCTTCCGGTCGGACTGTTGGCAGCGCGCAACCTGATGCCGGCATGGGTTAGCTGGCCGATGCGCGGCATCATTGCGCTATGCCGCTCCTTCCACCCGATTATCGTAGCGATCCTGTTCGTCAAGGCGATCGGATTTGGTGCGCTTGCCGGTGTGATGGCGCTGATTGTCGCGTCGATCGGCTTCATCTCGAAGCTGTTTGCGGAAGCGATCGAGGAGATTTCGCTGAAACAGGTCGAGGCGGTCCGTGCCACCGGCGCCGGATTCTTCAGCATCCTGATCATGGGGGTGCAGCCGCAGGTGCTGCCGCGCTTCATCGGCTTTGCCACCTACCAGCTCGATTCCAATCTGCGAAATTCGACCATGGTCGGCATCGTCGGCGGCGGCGGCATCGGCGCGGCGCTGTTCACGGCGTATCAGCGCTTTGACTTCGACGTGGTGCTGGCCATTCTCATTGTCATCGTCAGCTTGATCATGGTCGCCGAGATTGTGTCTGGCTGGGCGCGACGGGTCTTTCAATGACGGTCGCGGCGCAACTGGAGCGGGATTGGCAGCGTTTCACGCCGCTGAAGCGCTTGTCGCGCTTCGCGTTCTATCTTTTCGCCGCCGTTGCGCTGGTCATTTCCCTTCGGACCATCGACGTCATTCCGGAGTTTCTGTACGACGCGCCGGACCAGATGACAGATCTGTTCAAGCGGATGTGGCCGCCGGATCTGAGCTACATCCAGCCGACGCTGCAAGGATTGATCGAGACGCTGCACATTGCCACGCTCGGAACGATCATCGCTATTATTCTCGCCGTTCCTATCGGGCTTCTCGCAGCCCGCAACGTGACGCCAAATTTTGCGCTCAATTTATTTGCGAAGTTCGTGTTCGTGACCTCGCGATCGATCAATTCGCTGGTATGGGCGTTGCTGTTCGTTGCCGTCTTCGGGCCGGGTCCGCTGGCTGGTACACTGGCCATCGCCTTTCGTTCTATCGGCTTCACCGGCAAATTATTCGCTGAAGCGATGGAGGAGGCCAACGCGGGTTCGATCGAGGCGCTGACGGCGGCGGGCGCATCGCGGTGGTCCACGCTGCTGCTTGGATACTGGCCGCAGATTCGGCCAGCGTTCTGGTCGATCGCGCTGTTTCGCTGGGACATCAACATCCGCGAGTCGGCTGTTCTGGGTATTGTCGGCGCTGGCGGCGTCGGCGTGGCGCTCGATACGGCGCTGAACCTGCTGTATTGGGATCAGGTCGCCGTGGTGCTGATCGCGATTTTTATCGTGGTCGTGCTGGCAGAGATTATCGTCACCTCGGTCCGAGGGAAGATCCTTTGACAGTCGTGTGCTATTTTCAATTGGTGCCCGTTGGCGCTACTTGGATCATAAATTATGAAGTCTGAATCCGAACCTAAAACGCAGCGCAGAAGCTCGGCCAAAGCGGAGCGGCGCGCCGATATGATGCAGCAAATACTCGATGCTGCGGAGTTTCTGTTTTCGAGAAACGGGCTTTATGGGGTTACGTTAAAAGACGTCGCAACGCGCATCGGTGTGCATCACACACTGATCAATTACTATTTTGAGGACAAGAAAAAGCTGTTCGATGCCGTCTTCGCGCGCCGTGCGGTCATTACAAGCGAGCGACGCATGAGGTTGCTCAATGAGTACGACGATATGACGGAAGGAAAACCGTCTGTCGAAGGAGCCCTCCGCGTGTTCCTGGACAGCGATCTCGATCTCTACATCGAGGGAGGTGAGGGCTGGCGAAACTACGGCGCATTGGGGGCGCAGGTCGCGAACACCCCTGAATGGGGTGCGGACATGATGGACCAGCATTTCGATCCCGTGGTGCTGCGCCTGATTGAACTTCTCAAGAAGGCGCTCCCGGATTGCTCGGAAGAGGACATTTTCTGGGGGTACCACTTCGTCACGGGCGCGCTGATGCTCACGCTTGCGCAGACCGGGCGCATCGACAAGCTCTCGGGCGGGGTATGCAAGTCCAATGACTACGTTGCCATCAAGGAGCGGATGGCAATCTTTATGGCGGCAGGGTTTCTGGCCGTCTGCGCGCGCCGAAAAGCCGAAAGGAGAATGTAAAACGCATTGCAGCAAAGGAGATCTTGTGAATAATACTCACTCACTAGTGAGCTAATAACAGAAATACCTGCTCGGCAAGCCAAAATCACAGATCGCGGCTAATCGAAGCTGGGTCCAAAGAACCATCGAAAGAGGAAGCCGTCCGCGATTTATCCGCTAAGAATGCGCTGAGATCAGTCTCGGCTTCGGCACCCATAACGGGGCTTCTTTCAAGAGAACGGTTACGTCCAACCAGGAGGAAATCCATGAGAAATATACTTGTCATGACCGCACTCGGGCTGTCGATGCTCGGCATGACCGCAGGTTCAGCGGCGGCCGAGGACACGGTCAAGATCGGCTACATCGATCCGCTGTCCGGTGGCGGTGCCAGCATCGGCGAAGGCGGCTTGAAAACGTTCCAGTATCTGGCCGACGAACTCAACGCCAAAGGCGGCATTCTCGGCCACAAGGTTGAAATCGTCCCGCTCGACAACAAGGTCAATCCGCAGGAAAGCCTGGTCCAGGCGCAGAAAGCGATTGACGCCGGTATCCACTACATCACGCAAGGCAATGGCTCGTCGGTCGCGGCAGCCTTGGAAGACTTCGTCACCAAGCACAACACCCGCAATCCCGGCAAGGAAGTGCTCTACTTCAACTACGCTGCCGTCGATCCGGCGTTGACCAACGACAAGTGCAGCTTCTGGCACTTCCGCTGGGATGCCGGCTCGGACATCAAGATGGAAGCGCTGACCAACTACATGAAGGGCGTTTCGTCGATCAAGAAAGTATACTTGATCAATCAGGATTACTCCTTCGGCCAGTCGGTGCGTGCTGACGCGCGCAAGATGCTGGCGGCCAAGCGGCCGGACGTACAGATCGTCGGCGATGAGCTGCATCCGCTGCTGAAGGTCACGGACTTCTCGCCTTACATCGCGAAGATCAAGGCATCCGGTGCGGACAGCGTGGTCACCGGTAACTGGGGACAGGACATCGCGCTGCTGCTCAAGGCCGCCGCCGATGCCGGGCTGAAGGTCAACTGGTACACCTACTATGCCGGCGGCGCCGGCGGCCCGACCGCGATCAAGCAGACCGGTCTCGACCATCAGGTATTCCAGATCACCGAGGGCATTCCCAATGCCGGCTATCAGCCGTCGGTGGACTTCGAGAAGGCATTCCGCGCCAAGGTCAACATGTCGCTCTGGTATCCGCGCGCTGTCAACGAAATGCGGATGTTCAAGGCCGCAGCGGAGAAGGCCAAGTCGCTCGATCCGGTCAAGGTCGCCGAGGCGCTGGAAGGCATGAAGTTTGAAGTGCTCGATGGCGGTGAAGGCTTCATGCGCAAGGACGATCACCAGTTCTTCCAGCCGATCTACATCTCGTCGTTCGGAAGCCTCAAATCCAACGAGCCGTTCGATGAAGAAAAGACCGGCTGGGGTTGGCATCTGACCGCCAAGGTCGATACGGCACAAACGATGCTGCCGACGACCTGCAAGATGAAGCGGCCGTAACGGATACGCACGCCGCCCCCGTTCTAAAAAGCGGGGGCGGACGTTCCGTGACTTGGTCCTTTACGGCGAAATCGGCTGGACTTCGTTGCTCCCAATCAAGCTGCTCGAGAAGCCAGCGAGGGCATCGTGCTTGAACTGATCGTTATTTCCACCCTGAATGGTGTTTTGTTCGGGATGCTGCTGTTCCTGCTGTCGAGCGGGCTAACCGTTATCTTCAGCATGATGGGAGTTCTTAATTTCGCGCATGCCAGCTTCTATATGCTGGGCGCATTTTTCGGTTATCAGCTCACAAAGTGGATTGGCTTCTGGCCAGCCCTGGTGCTCGCGCCGTTGCTTGTTGGCGCGGTCGGCATGGCGGTCGAGCGCTACGGTCTGCGCAACACCCACAAACACGGTCACGTCGCCGAACTGCTGCTGACGTTTGGACTGGCGTTTGCGATCGAGGAAATCGTTTCAATGATCTGGGGCAGGAGCCCGATGGATTATCGCGTGCCGGACGCCCTCGACTTTTCTGCCTTCACCGTGTTCGGCACCAATTATCCGGCCTTCAAGATTTTCATGCTGGCAGTGTCCGTGCTGATCTTTGTGGTGCTGCTGATCGTGCTCAAGCGGACGCGGGTCGGACTGGTTGTGCAGGCGGCGCTGACTCACCCCAATATGGTGGCCCACCTCGGTCACAATGTCGGCCGCGTGTTCATGCTGGTGTTCGGGGTGGGCGCCGCGCTCGCCGGGGTGGCTGGTGTGATCGCCGGTCCAGCGCTGGTGACGCAGTCCGATATGGCCGGACTGCTCGGTCCAATCCTGTTTGTCGTGATCGTGTTTGGCGGTCTCGGTTCGTTGCCCGGAGCGTTCATCGCTTCGCTGGTCATCGGGCTGGTCCAGACCTTTGCGGTTGCGTTGAATGGTTCGCTCGCTAGCGCCTTCGGGCCGCTCGATCCGAGCCTCGGTCCTTCTGTGATCAGTGATGTCTGGAACGTCACGATCGCCCAGATCGCACCGATCCTACCCTATGTCTTGCTGGTGCTAATTTTGATCTTCCGTCCGATGGGTCTGATGGGGACACGCGAGTCATGATCGATGCCGCGCCTCCTGCATCGGAACTCCGGCCGGCAGGCCGCAGCCAGAGCCTGAAATTCTATGGCATCTGGGTGGTCGCCGCGATCGCGCTCGTCGTACTGCCCATGATCTTCTCATCGGGCGGTTCGCTGACGTCGTTCAGCTTGATCGGAATCTCGATCATATTCGCGCTGTCCTACAACATTCTGCTCGGTCAGACGGGCCTGCTATCGTTTGGCCACGCGGTCTATTACGGCCTCGGCGGTTTCGCGGTCGTTCATGCGATGAATGCGGTTGCCGCACATGGATGGCCGGTCCCGCTTCCCTTCATTCCGCTGTTCGGCGGTCTCGGCGGACTTTGCTTTGCCGCCGTGATCGGCTGGGTCATGACCAAGCGCGCTGGTACCGTGTTCGCGATGATTTCGCTCGGTATCGGCGAACTGGTTGCCTCGTCGTCATTGATCTTGCGCAGCGTGTTCGGCGGAGAATCCGGAATCACGACCGATCGCACGGCATTGCCGCATATGTTCGGCTGGAGTTTTGGGCCGCAAATCCAGGTTTACTACCTGATCGCATTCTGGGTGATGATCGCCGCGATCGCGATGTATGCGCTCACGCGTACGCCGTTCGGGCGTATTTGCAACGCGGTGCGTGACAATCCCGAGCGGGTCGAGTTCATTGGATACGATCCGCACGTCGTACGGTATCTTTCCTATTGTTTTGCCGGCTTGTTCGCCGGCATCGCCGGCGGCCTGACTGCAATCAATTTCGAGATCGCGAACTCGGCCTATCTCGGCGCGGTTCAGTCGGGACTGGTGTTGTTCGCCACGTTCATCGGCGGTACCGCGTATTTCTTCGGTCCGGTTCTCGGTGCCATTCTCGTGACGTACCTGCAGCTCGGACTGACAAGTTTGACGACGGTCTGGCAGCTTTACTTCGGCATCATCTTCATCGGCATCGTGATGTTTGCACCCGGCGGTATCGCCGGAATCCTGATGATGCACCGGCCGCTTATCCGTGCTGGAACACTGGGCACGGTGATACCATCGTATCTGCTTGCGCTGCTTCCAACGCTGGTGCTGGTCTGCGGTGTCATCCTTGGCATCGAGACAACCGCGCACTACACCGCGAGCCAGGGCGAAGGAAATGTGATCAATCTGCTCGGCATACCCTTCAATGCGACGGCTCCTTCGACCTGGATCATCGCAATCGTGATGATTGTCGGCGGATTTCTCGTTGCCCGTAGCACCTGGCGGCGCATCGCCGAAGCCTGGGATCGGGCCATGACCGGGGCCCGCGATCAGGGGTACCTCGCATGACGGCAGCTATTGAAATTCGCGACGTCGAGAAGCGCTTCGGCAATGTTGGGATCATCCATGGCCTCAACCTGAGCGTTGCCCAGGGTGAACGCCACGCTGTCATCGGTCCCAATGGGGCTGGAAAATCCACGACCTTCAATCTGATCAGCGGCCATATCGCCCCGACGTCGGGCGAAATTCGGCTGAACGGCGATTTGATCTCGGGGTTGCGGCCGTTCGAGATTAATCGGCGCGGCCTGTCGCGTTCGTTCCAGGTCACCAACGTCTTCGCCCGTATGACGGTCTGGGAGAACGTACGCTGCGCTGTGCTGTGGGCGACCGGCCATCGCTATGCATTCTGGAAGAACGTGGACGATCTGCCCGAAGTGCGGCAGCGCACCGCTAAAATCCTGGACGATATTCATCTGCTTCATCGTCGCGATGTGCCGGCGGGGCTTTTGACCTACGCCGAACAGCGCGAACTGGAGATCGGCATCACCATCGCCGGCGGAGCTGATGTCATCATGCTTGATGAGCCGACTGCCGGCATGAGCCACGCAGAGACCGAGCGCGCTGTTGCCCTGATCCGCCGCCTCACCGAGGGGCGCACGCTCGTGATCGTCGAGCACGACATGAGCGTGGTGTTTGGATTGGCGGACCGTATCTCCGTGTTGGTCTATGGCCGCATCATCGCATCCGGGACACCCGAGGAGATCCGCCGCGACCCGAAGGTCAAGGAAGCCTACCTCGGTGAGGAGGCGAACTGATGCTGGAGGTCAAGAATCTTCACGCCTATTACGGCAAGAGCCATATCCTCCAGGGCGTCGATATGCATATCGAAGCCGGTGAAGTGGTCAGCCTGTTGGGGCGTAATGGCGTTGGCCGTTCCACCACCGTCAAGGCAATTATGGGTGAGGTGCCGCCGCACGGGACGATCCGTTTCAAAGGGCAGGATATCGCCGGTCTGCCGAGTTACAAGATCGCACGGTTGGGGTTGGGGTATGTCCCTGAGCACCGCGATATCTTCCCCAGCCTCACGGTGCGCCAGAATCTCTTGCTTGGCGTCAAGGACACGCGCCGTCCCGGCAAATGGCGCATGGATGACATGCTCGGCATGTTCCCAAACCTTGCCGCTCGCGCAGATACCGCGGCCGGCGTTCTGTCCGGCGGCGAAAAGCAGATGCTGACAACCTGCCGAACGCTGATGGGCAATCCTGAACTCATTATGATCGATGAGCCGACCGAAGGACTGGCACCATTGATCGTGCAGCAAGTGGGCGACCTGATCGCGCATATCGCGCAAGCGGGTGTCGCGATTCTGCTGGTTGAGCAAAAGCTGTCAATTGCGCTTCGGATTTCTCATCGCGTCTATATCATGGGACATGGGCGCATCGTGTTCGAAGGGACGCCCGACCAGCTCAAAGCCAATGATGCCGTCCGCAAGGAATGGCTCGAGGTCTGAAAGTGCAGGTTTCGACATCGCTTTAATAAGTTTTTGTCTGCGGCGGGTCTCAGTTCATATCGATCGCTCCGCTGGCCGGGAGGGTGGGGCGGAAACTACAAAACGCCATACACAAGAAAAAAGCCGCCTGCTGGCCAGGACGGCTTAAAGTCGTAAGCTAGGAACTAAAAATTCCTGGGCCCAGTGTACCCCCGTTACCTTGTTTGGGGCCATACCCATTCAGTGTAGTGGTGATTCGCAAAAACGTCTGTGACGTAACTGACACACGCCCGATGACTATCGAGCGGATTGGATAGCGACCGCAAAAATCGATCTTACGTTACGATCAATCCAGCTGATCGATTGGGCGAAGTCGCGATTGGCTTCGCGCCAAATTCGTACCGTTAAAGAGCAGCATCGGCGTTTGCGCCTGCTGTGGAAAATGCACCGATGCTCCGCTCTTGTCGGACCTCTGACAAATCGATCAGGCGTCACACTGTAAAGCCCGAACGATTTGCCTCATCATTCGGCGCTACTCACCAGCTTGATTCTGGGTTTCGCGGCTTCGATTAGTCCGCGATAGGCATCAAGATAGTCCAGCGCCATCCGTCGTGCCGTGAAGCGCATCTCGAACTCTTTCCGGATAGCTTTCCGATCGAGCGCAGCCATGCGGTCGACGACCGCGACAGCGCTGGTCTCGTCCTCGACGATAAAGCCGGTCTTGCCGTCTTCGACGATCTCAGCCACTGAACCCCGATTGTAGGCGATGACAGGCGTTCCGCACGCCATCGCTTCGATCATGACGAGGCCGAACGGTTCGGGCCAGTCGATCGGAACCAATAATCCAATGGCGCCGCTGAGGAAATCCGGTTTTTCGTGGTCGCTGATCTCGCCGATAAACTCGACCAGCGGATGATTCATCATCGGCTTGATCATTTCGTCATAATAATCCTGATCGGCGCGATCAACCTTTGCCGCGATCTTCAGCGGAATGCCGCAGCGGATCGCAATCTTGATGGCGCGATCGACGCCCTTCTCCGGAGCGATCCGGCCAAGCACGGCAAGATAACCTGGCTTCACTGGTTGGGGTGTCAAAAGCTTTTCGGGCAGGCCGTGATAGATGGTGCGAATCCAGCGGGCTTGCGGGACCGGCCGGCGTTGCGCATTCGAGATCGAAATCACGGGGATCGAGGAAAACGTCGTAAATACTGGCTGATGTTCCGGAAGGTCAAGCCGCCCATGCAGCGTGGTGAGAAAGGGCGTTGGTTGCCGGGAGAACAACGAGAAGGGATAATAGTCGAGATGAAAATGGAGGAAATCGAATTCCTCATCATCGCATTTGCGCCGAACCCGCTCCAGCATCACCATGTGCAGGGCATTCGGATCGCGCACCGCCCCATCCAGCCGTAGGGCTTTCGGCCAGGTCGCGTCGAGCCTGGCCGACGTGTGAGAATCGCCACTTGCGAAAAGCGTCACGTCGTGGCCGAGCGCGACCAGCTCTTCGGTCAACCAATGAACCACGCGTTCAGTGCCGCCATAGAGCTTTGGTGGGACAGCCTCCGTCAACGGAGCAACCTGCGCGATGCGCATCTACTAGCCTCCTGTCACATTCTCGTGGTCATTATTTCGAAGCCCTTGAAGGCGCCAGCATCGCCAGTGCGGGAACGTTTCTGCACTTGTGCGGTTCCCTCTCAGTGCGAACTTCTTCCACACCGTCGTCTTGGTGCTGCCATCACGTTCCTTCAGATAGCTATGCAGTCTTGCAACAACGTTGCTGTGTATTGACGGCGTTTCTGTGGGGTAAATGAGCTGCTGTCGGACAAGATTGAGGCGCGTCGCCTTCCAGAAAAACTTCTCTTTTCTTTCAATCGCTTGGTGGAACGTATGGACGATCTTTCAGAATACGCTAATCGGCCGTTCGCTTTCGTTATGCGCTATCTCCGCCAGCGGGCCGGTTCGCACGGTGTGATTCTGGCGTGCGTCGTCGCAGCGGTGATCAGTTCGGTCGGGACGCAATATGGCGTTAAATCCCTCGTCGATGCCCTCAATGGCGGGCCTGCGCATAGCGGTGGGGTATGGCTGGCATTCATTTTCCTCATGTCACTCATCGCTGCCGACAACTTCTTGTGGCGGATCGCGAGCTGGGTTGCGAGTTTTACGTTCGTCGGTGTGACCGGAGATCTGCGTCGCGATATTTTCCGGCATCTGACCGGACATGCTCCAAGCTACTTCGCCGATCGGATGCCGGGGATGCTGACAAGCCGGATCACTGCGACCTCGAATGCCGTGTTCACTGTTGAAAACATGTTCGTATGGAATGTGTTGCCGCCGTGCATCGCAACCGTCGCTGCAATCATGCTGATCGGAACCGTCAGCCTGCCGATGGCGGGTGGGCTGATGATCGTATCCGGCGCCGTGGTGATCGCGATGTTCAAGATGGCGGCAGCGGGAAAGCCTCTGCACGATGATTTCGCCAATAAGGCAGCCGCGGTGGATGGCGAGATGGTCGACGTCGTCAACAACATGCCGCTGGTCAGGGCGTTTTGCGGAATCGATCATGAACATGATCGTTTCGATGCAACCGTCAATCGCGAGTTGAATGCCCGCGGGAGAAGCCTTCGTTACCTCGAACGTCTCAGGGTGACGCATGCGGCAATCACGGTCGTGCTGACGATTGCGCTGTTGGCATGGGCCATCACGCTCTGGCAACGCGGCGGTGCCACCACCGGCGATGTCGTGCTGGTCTGCACGCTCGGCCTTTCAATCCTGCATGCAACACGTGATCTTGCGGTGGCGCTCGTCGATGTCACGCAGCATGTCGCGCGCCTGTCAGAAGCTGTGGCAACGCTGCTGGTTCCGCATGAACTGACCGATCATCCGGAAGCGGAGCCGCTTCGGAAAAATGGCGCGGCCATAGCGTTCAACAATGTTTCGTTCAGCTATCCCGATGGCCTGACTGTATTCGAACGATTCAATCTTCGCTTGCAGGCGGGCCAACGCGTTGGGTTGGTCGGGGAATCCGGTGGTGGCAAATCGACGTTATTTGTCTTGTTGCAGCGATTCTACGATCTCGGGCAGGGAAGTATCACCGTTGACGGTCAGGATATTTCGCGGGTCACTCAGCAGAGTTTACGTGAAGCCATATCCGTGGTGCCGCAGGACATTTCGCTTTTCCATCGATCCATTCTCGAAAATATCCGATACGGCCGTCCGACGGCGACCGACAGCGAAGTATTGCGTGCGGCCATCGCGGCGCGCTGCGATTTCGTCGAAACTCTGCCGGCCGGTCTTGCGACCATGGTGGGTGACCGCGGCGTGAAATTCTCCGGCGGTCAGCGGCAGCGCATCGCAATTGCGCGCGCGTTCCTCAAGGACGCGCCGATCCTGCTGCTTGACGAGGCGACCGCGGCGCTGGACAGCGAATCCGAGGAGGCTATTCGCGAGGCGTTGGGCCGCTTGATGCGAGGCCGCACCGTGATAGCCATCGCGCACCGGCTCGCGACTCTGCGTAATTTCGATCGCGTTGTCGTCCTCAAGCATGGAAAGATTATCGAAGATGGCCAGCCCGACCGCCTGATGCGAGGGGAGGGACCTTACCGGCAGCTTGTCATCAAGGAGATGAGCCGCCTGTCGTCGATCCACGCGGCATGAATTGAAGTGACCCACAAGTGACATCGGGCGCGAGCGAGAATCGCACGGTAAAGAAAACTGACAGAGGTCAGACGATGGCAGTTAACGCCGTGGCACAGATCGCGATCACGCAACCGTCCGAAGTTATCTCGGAATCGCCGTTCTATATCCCGATGACCGGACCGTCGGCGCGCCCGCGCCGCACGCTGAAGCACGATGACACGTTCATTGTCCTCGACAGTCACGGCGACATCGGTGCCTCCGTGGGAGGGCCGGATGGATTGTTCAATTGCGACACGCGCTATCTGGCGCGGCTGGAGCTGGTGCTGAACGACATGCAGCCGTTGCTGCTCGGCTCCAACCTCCGCAACGATAATTCCGGCCTGACGGTCGATCTCACCAATCCCGATGTTTACGATGGCGATCGAATCGTCTTCCACAAGGATACAATTCACATTGTGCGCACGATTTTTCTCTGGCGCGGGACCGCGTATCAGAGGATCGGCATCCAGAATCACGGAGATCGCATAGCGAAGTTTGACCTTTCTCTGCTGTTCGACAATGATTTCGCTGACTTGTTCGAGGTGCGCGGAGAGCGGCGCGCGCGCCGTGGCACCGGCGCAAGCGAATTGTCCGGGCCAACCGACGTCATTCTGTCCTATCTCGGCCTCGACAACGTCGTGCGTACATCGAGTTTGCATTTCGATCCGCGGCCAACGAGTCTCGCGGTCGATCGTGCGACCTATCACCTCGAGATCCCGCCGCAGCAGACTACGGCTGTCTTCGTTGCCATATCCTGCAACAAGCCGGCGGTGGAGAAGTCCATTCCGTTTTATCGAGGCCTGCTGGCGCACCGCCGCGAAATGCGGCGTTCCACATCCGGCGCGGCCAGCATCGAAACATCGAATAACATCTTCAACGAGGTGCTATGTCAGTCGATGGCCGATCTGAATATCCTGATGACCGAGACGCCGACCGGCCGTTACCCCTATGCCGGGATTCCCTGGTACTCGACGACATTCGGGCGGGATGGATTGATTACTGCGATGCAGATGCTGTGGGTCGATCCAAGCATCGCGTGCGGTGTTCTCAAAAGGCTCGCGGCATTTCAGGCAAAGAGTGTTGATCCGCTCGCGGACGCGGAGCCTGGGAAAATTCTGCATGAGATGCGCGGCGGCGAAATGGCCGCGCTGCGCGAGGTGCCGTTCGCTCAGTACTACGGCAGCGTTGATTCGACGCCGCTGTTCGTGCTGCTCGCGGGGCTTTATGTCGAGCGCACTGGTGACGAAGCGACGCTCAAAGAGCTGTGGCCTGCGATCGAAGCAGCTCTTGGCTGGATCGACGGTCCCGGGGATCCCGATGGCGATGGATTCGTCGAATATCAGCGCGCATCGGAACAGGGGTTAGCCAATCAGGGATGGAAGGACTCGTTCGACGCGATCTTTCATGCCGACGGGCAACTTGCCGAGGGCTATATCGCGCTGGCGGAAGTTCAGGGTTACGTCTTTGCCGGCAAGCGGTTGGCGGCGCGATGCGCACGCAGGCTCGGTTTGACGGAGCGGGCCAGCGATCTGGAACGCGCGGCGGCGCGTCTGGCCGCCCGGTTCGAAGACGCGTTCTGGTTGCCGGATCTTCGTACTTATGCGCTTGCCCTGGACGGCACCAAGCGGTCTTGCAAGGTGCGGACATCGAACGCCGGACAACTGCTGTTCACCGGTATCGTCCGCGAGGATCGGGCGCGGATGGTCGCGGCGGATCTCATGCGGCCATCGTTTTTCACGGGTTGGGGAATCCGAACCGTCGCGACTGGCGAGGCGCGCTACAATCCGATGTCTTATCACAACGGTTCGATCTGGCCGCACGACAACGCGCTGATCACGTTGGGGCTCGCGCGATACGGTCTCAAGCATTCCGTCGAGCACGTCTTCAAGGGATTGTTCGACGCGGCGGCCTACATGGACTTCCGGCGGTTGCCCGAATTGTTTTGCGGATTCCGGCGTGAGCCGCGGCGCGGGCCCACCCTGTATCCAGTCGCGTGCTCGCCACAGGCCTGGGCAAGTGCGACGCCGTTTACGCTGCTGGAAGCCGCACTTGGATTGGAGTTCGATGCCACCAGAAGTGAGATTCGGATGCGTAACCCGCGGCTTCCTGCATTTCTGAATGAGGTGATCCTGCGCGATCTGCGCCTCGGCGAATCCAGTGTCGACCTGCGTCTGCGGCGTCACGACAACGACGTGTCGCTTGAGGTGTTGCGCACGCGCGGCCGCATTCAGGTATCAATTGTGCTGACGCGCTGACGCGCTTGTAAATGCTTTGGCAATCGCGATGCTCGTCGACGGTTGCGATTGCTGAAAACGGCACAATGAGACGTATTGCTCCGCTCGAAGCGGAGGAAGTTCGTGGATTTAGTCACGGCGTCAGTGTCGCGGCTTCTTTGGCAGCGAGGATTCATGTCTCGAAACGGCTCAACGAGCGTCATTCTTTTGACGGCTATCCTGATTTTCTCCGCCACACGTGTGATGGCCGACGACACAGGTTCGCCGCAAGCAAATCCAGCCCCGGCAAGTGCGCCCGCGGCCACCAAGCCTTCGGACAAGCCGGCAGATCCGCCACCATCGATCACTGTGATTGGTCCGGCGGATGCGCACGGCGTTCTCGGTCGCGACGTGCGGAGTACGACTGGCCAAAACATGGGACGGATCGTCGATGTGATCGTGGACCGTGCGGGCTCGGTTCGCGCTGCCGTGATTGATTTTGGCGGCTTTCTCGGCGTGGGTAGCCGCAAGATCGTCGTTGATTGGAATGCGCTTCACTTCGGAGCGGTGAAGGGCGCGACCGACAACATCACGCTCGACTTAACGCAGGACCAGGTGAAAGCGGCTCCCGAATATAAGGAAGGCGCGCTCGTCGTTGTGCTGGGTGCGTCGGGAACCCTGCAACCCCTTCGCTTCAGCCCTTGATCATATGGGAGATCCGACCTGTTTGCGCTCCGTTCCCGACTATCGCGCGATCCGACCAGCGTGCGCCATGAGCGAACGAGCGCTGAGGATATGACTCGGCCCTCGGCGGCCGGAGCAACGGAGCAGCATCCTTCGGCGCAAAGCCAGCGTGGCCTCGACTGGTTCATTTTCTTCCTTGCCGATGTGCAAACCGGATTCGGACCGTTCGTCGCGGTCTATCTCACGACGCAGAAGTGGACGCAGACAGAGATCGGGCTGATCCTGTCGATTGGCGGGATTATCGGCCTGATTGGTCAAATGCCTGGGGGCGCCATTATCGATGCAGCTCGCTCGGAGCGGCTGGTCGCAGGGCTTGCCGTCGCCACGATCGGCGTCAGCGCGCTCGGCTATGCAGCGTGGCCAATTTTTCCGATCATCGCGCTTGCAGCAATTCTGCATGCCGCAGCCAGTTGTGTGCTCGGACCGGCCATCGCTGCCATCAGCCTCGGTCTTGTAGGACCGAATGCGATTGGCGAGAGACTCGGGCGTAACGCGCGTTATGCGTCGTTGGGCAATGGTGTGGCGGCGGGCGTGATGGGCGCCGTTGGGTACCTGCTGTCGAGCCGGGTCGTGTTCCTGGTGAGTTTCTTGTTTGCTGTCGCGACGCTGCTTTCGCTGGCCCGAATCCGCGACCGGGAAATCGATCCGGAGCAGGCGCATGGTGCAATCGTCCGCGCGGAACCCGATCCCGATGCCACGAGTATCTTTCATCTTCTGAAGCAGCGGCCGCTGGTCGTTTTCGCGTGCGCGGTTTTCCTGCTCCAGTTTGCCAACGCGGCTATGCTGCCCGTGATGGCCAGCATTGTGACCGCGCGCTCAAGCCAGTGGGCGCCTGCGTTGATTGCGCTCTGTATTATTGTCCCGCAGGCACTCGTCGCGCTGATGTCCCCTTCGGTCGGCCGCAAGGCACAGGCTTGGGGACGTCGCCCGCTTCTGATGATCGCTTTCGCCGCACTGGCTCTTCGGGGAGTGTTGTTTGCGACCGTCAATGATCCTGCGCTTCTGGTCGCAGTGCAGGTGCTGGACGGAATCACGGCCGCGGTCTTTGGCGTTATGATTCCACTGATCGCGGCCGACGTCGCTTTCGGCTCCGGTCATTTTAATCTCGCACAAGGTATCGTCGGTACGGCTACCGGTATCGGCGCGTCGCTCAGTACCGCCTTTGCAGGCTATGCCAGCGATCGTTTTGGGCACAGCGTGGCGTTCATGAGCTTGGCTGCCGTCGCGTTGATCGGCCTGGTTGTGATCTGGACGATCATGCCGGAAACCCGCCTTGTCTCGGTGCGGTCAGCCAAACCGACATCGCTGCAAGGGCACTGACGTTACGGATCGAGGCTGCGCTCGGCCTTTCAAATGGAAAATGGCTGGCTGCGCGAAGAGATGAAGTGGAAAATTCCCGTTCTGGTTGGTTCATGCTGGCTTTAGCGCGCCAAAATTATCAATAATAATGGTGCTGGAAAAGAAACATTAGGTGAAGTTAGCGAGAGTATGTACAGATCGCCCTTCAGATTGTATATAACCAAGATAATTAAGAATGCTGGCAGGCAATGCGGCCAGTTTGAAAACATGGGGAAACGACATGAAAGATCGTGGGGCTTCTGCCACTAATGTTGCTGACGCAAGCAAGCTGCTGTCAAAACGGCAAAGCCGCCGCAAATTCCTCATCAAGACCGGCGTTGGTGCGCTGGCATTTGGTGCAGTGCCGATGCGCGGTTGGGCGGCGGACCCCGTCAATATCGGCGCGCTTTATCCGACTACCGGGAGCATGGCGCAGATCGGCGTCGGTTGCGTCGCCGCCGCCAAGCTCGCGGTGGAGATGGTCAACGAAGCCGGCGGCATCAAGTCGCTCGGAGGTGCAAAGCTCAATCTCATCGTCTCGGACGTGCAGAGCGACACCACCGTTACACGCACGGAAACGGATCGCCTGATTAGCGGAAACAAGCTCTCCGCAGTTCATGGCTGTTTCGCCAGCGCGCTCACCTTGATCGCCAGCGAAGTCGCAGAACGTGCCAAGGTTCCTTTGATCACAGGTTCTAGTTCGGACCAGCTCAACAAGGGACGTAGCTATACCTTCACGCCATTTGCACGTGCCTCGCAGTTTGCAAAGGCGCAACTGCAGATGGCGAAGCTCGTCGGCGACAAGCCAAAAGTCGCGGTGATCTTCGAGAACACCGCGTTCGGCACCTCGACCTCGAACGGGCTAAAAGAACTCGCGCCAGGCGAAGGCGTCGAGATTGTGATGTTCGAGCCTTATTCCGCGGGATTCACCGACGCGAGTCCGCTGATCAACAAGGTCAAAGCCTCTGGTGCGAACGCGCTGTTCTCGGTGTCCTATTTGAATGATCTCATCCTGATCGTGCGGACCGTCAAGCAGGTCGGACTCAATATCGCAATCAACGGCGGTTCCGGCGGATTCGTGATTCCCGATTTCTACAAGAATGTCGGTAAGCTGGCCGAGGGCCTGCAGGGTGTGGCGCACTGGAACCACGACATGAACGACGATGCTCAGAAGGTGAATGCCGAATACAAGAAGCGTACCGGCGAATTCCTGTTCGAATATGCAGGCGGCCTCGTGGCCCAGACCTTCATGCTCGCAGAAGCGCTGGAGAAAGCCGCTTCTGCAGACCCGCAGAAAGTTCGCGAGGCCCTGACACAGCTTGAATTCACCAAGGGTTATGCCGCGATGGCGCCCGGCGGCAAGGTGAAATTTGGTCCCGACGGCAAGAACATCTACGGCCGGCCGCTCGGCGTGCAGTGGCAGAACGCCGACCTCGCCAGCGTGTTTCCGAAGGAAGATGCGCGCGCGCCGCTGCTGAAGACCTGATAGCGGTCATCGGCCATGTTCGAGACAATTGTCCAGGCCGTTATCAACGGCCTGCTCATCGGGGGCATTTACGCGCTGGTAAGCATTGGCGTGACGCTGATCTTCGGTGTGGTGAAGATCGTCAATTTCGCCCAAGGCGAATTTGTGATGATCGGAATGTATATCAGCTTTTATCTCGCCACTCAGTTCGGCATCGATCCGCTCGTTTCTCTTGTCGTCTCGATGCCGGTCCTGTTCGTTGTCGGCGTGTTGATCCAGCACTTTCTGATCCGCAGGGTTCTCGGCCCCAACGATATGCCGCAAATCTTCCTGACGTTCGCGCTGTCGCTGTTATTGCTCAATCTTTCGCTGATGCTCTTCACGGCGAACTACCGCACCGTACACACCTGGTATTCCGATGAGGCGTTCCATCTCGGAGGCCTTTATATCCCATATGCGAAGCTGATCGCCTTTGTCGTCGCGATGGCATTGAGCGGTGCGCTTTGGGTATTTTTGCACACAACAGATCTCGGAAAGGCGATGCGCGCTGCGTCTCAAAATCGCGACGTTGCATCGCTGATGGGAATCAACCCCAATCGTGTTTTCGCCGTCGCCTTTGGCTTGGCGCTTGCTTTGGCGGGAGCCGCGGGCTCGCTATTGATGCCGTTCCAGTCGGCTTATCCGTTCGTGGGACAGGTGTTCGTGTTGATGGCCTTCGTCGCCGTGGTGCTGGGAACGCTGGGCAATGTGATAGGCGCGCTCGTGGCCAGTCTGATGATGGGGGTTGCCGAGTCGCTGGGTATCCAGTTCGTTGGCGCGGACTCCGGGTTGCTTGTCGTCTTTCTGATGTTCCTTTTGACGCTTGTCTTTAAGCCGAATGGTCTTGGCGGCGGGAAGGCGCGGTGATGAAAAACCTCAATATGCGCACCACGCTCGGGCTAGCCATCGGGACCGCCGTTCTGATCGCGTTGCCGCTCGTGGTCAAAAGCTCATTTGCTATCGACATCTTCATCCGGATTTTGCTGTTCGCATTCATCGGTGTGGCATGGAACCTGATGGGCGGCTACGCCAAGCAGTTGTCGCTGGGACACGCAGCCTATTTCGGATTGGGCGCGTACACCTCGACGATCCTGCAGGTCAATCATGGCATTTCGCCATGGATCGGGATGGTTGCGGGTGGTGGCGTGGCCATGCTGGCGAGTCTCCCGATCGGCTGGTTGTGTTTCCGATTGCGCGGTCCCTATTTCACGATCGCAACGATTGCGGCCGCCCAGGCCTTGATGCTGATTTTCCTCAAGTTCCGCGATCTTGCCTGGGGTGCGGAAGGAACCACCATTCCAAATCTCGGCAATGCGCCGCTGATGATGCAGTTCGAAGCCAAGGCGGGTTATTATTATGTCGCGCTCGGTCTGCTCGCGCTTGGTTTGGCGATCACCTACCGGATCGAGAAATCCTGGATGGGATATTACCTCGTCGCCATCGGCGAGGATGAAGACGCGGCCGAAGCCGTTGGTGTCAATGCACCGCGTATCAAGCGCGACGTTTACCTGATCAGCGCCTTTCTTACGGCGCTGGCGGGGACGCTGTATACGCAATACATTTACTTCATCGATCCTGCGACCGCGTTCAACTTCAACATCTCCATCGAGGCGGCGCTGGTATCGATCGTTGGCGGAATTGGGACTCTATGGGGCCCGGTCATCGGCACCATCTTGCTGGAAACGACATCCGCACTGCTCCAGAGTTGGCTTGGAGGTACGATCGGTGGAATTCAGCTAACTGTTTATAGCCTCATCCTCATGGCCGTGATCTTGTGGCGGCCGACCGGCCTCATGGGGTATTTTTCCGAAATCTACGCGCGTCGGCGCGTCAAACCGGCAAAGGCCTGACCATGGCCGATGCTCTCGTTATTCAAAATCTCAACAAGCGTTTTGGCGGTCTGCGCGCCGTTCAGGATGTCTCGTTCACCGTTCGCGAGAATGAGACGCTCGCCCTGATCGGCCCGAACGGTGCCGGCAAGACGACAGCATTCAATCTGATCATGGGTTTTCATCGTCCCGATGAAGGATCGGTGAAGGCTTTTGGAAAGGAAATTGTCGGTCTGCGGCCGCACGATGTTTGCGCCCATGGGTTGGCTCGAACCTTCCAGGTAGCAAAGCCTTTTGGCGCTATGACTGTGCTCGACAACGTCATGACCGGTGCGTTTCTGCATCACCGGAGTCCCGATGCGGCTCGTAAGAAGGCGCGTGAGGTTATTGAATTCGTGGGCTTGTCGGCACGCGAAACAACGGCAGCAAAAGATCTGACGACCATCGATCAGCGCCGCCTCGAAATGGCGCGGGCGCTGGCAACAGAGCCGAAGCTGCTGTTACTCGACGAAGTAATGGCAGGCCTCAATCCATCAGAGGTCGACCAAGCTGTGACCCTGATTGATAGGTTGTCGAACAGTGGCCTTACCATCGTTATCGTCGAGCACTTGATGCGAGCTATCATGGCTGTGGCCAAGCATATCGTGGTGCTCGATCACGGGCAGAAGATCGCAGAAGGAAATCCGAAAGAGGTGATGGCCAACCCGGAAGTTATCCGCGCTTATCTCGGTTCGTATGCTCATGCGCCGGCTGGAGCATCGTCATGATCGAACTGTCCGGTGTCAGCGCTTCTTACGGATCGGTGCCGGCAATCACCGGGGTTACCATCAACGTAGGCGAGGGGGAGGCTGTCGGCCTGCTCGGCACCAACGGTGCGGGCAAGAGCACGACGCTGCGTGCGATTTCCGGTCTGGTCAATCTGACCGCGGGAAATGTTACTTTCATGGGCACGAACCTTGCCGCGCTACCGCCGCACAAGATTACAGAACTGGGCATCGCTCACGTGCCGGAGGGACGTCAGGTCTTCCCGGAAATGACGGTCCATGAAAATTTGGAAATTGGTTCTTACGCGCCTCGCGCCAAGGCGGATCGCGCCAGTTCGCTCGATCTCGTCTACGGCATTTTTCCGCGCCTTGCCGAACGCCGCAAGCAGCTCGCAGGCACGATGAGCGGCGGCGAACAGCAGATGCTTGCGGTGGGCCGCGGCCTGATGCTGAAGCCGCGCCTTCTGATGCTCGACGAGCCCTCGCTCGGCCTCGCACCGGTCATGTGCGATGTCACCTTCGAGAAGATTCAGGAAATTCATAAAATGGGTACGGCCATTCTGCTGGTCGAACAGAACGTCAGCCGTGCGCTATCGCTGGTTCAAAGAGCCTATGTGCTGGAGAGCGGTAGCGTGATTATGCACGGCAGCAGTACCGAATTGGCCGGCAACAAGCAGGTGCAGGCGGCGTATCTCGGCATTTAGTTGAGCCAAGCAGCCGGAGCCGTGACGTCTATCGAATTCCTGGTCGTGCCCTGCGACGACCTGTCGCGACGAGCGCTGATGGCTATGGGCCGATCATTTTGTGATCGGCCCATAGCCCAGCTAGATCCGTTAAAATCAGGTAATGGTCTTGAGGTAGAGGCTTGGATCGAAATATTTGCTAGCCGGCGTGAAATCCTTGACACCGGCATTGGCCATGAAGAAGTCGGTCGACTGCTGCAGCCACTTGGTGACCGTGCCGTCCGCGTACTTAGCTTTCCATTCGCTGGCGGTGAACATCTTCTGCGCCTTGAAGGACTCATCGATGTCGGCCATCGGGGTCTGGCTGTAGTGGTTTTTCTGCAGGGCCGTCATGGATTCTTTGGGGTTCGCGACGATGTAGTCATTGGCTTCGGCCCATCCCTTGATCAGCTTGGCGAGCGTTTCCTTGTTCGCCTCACTCTCATAGTAGGTGTTGGCGGCAGCCCAACCGCCGATGATCGCGGCTTCTGGATAGTAAGCCGACGCGTCCGCCAGTTTCACCGCGCCGGGAACCTTGTCGCGCACCGTGACATTGAACGGCACCCAAAGCGCGACTGCGGGAACGGCGCCCGAAATGAACGCGGTGACCGCGGCCGACATGTTCTGATTGACGAGTTCGACTTCCTTCGGGTCGATTTTGTTGGCGCGCAACGCCTTGTCGAGAAACACGTGCGCGGTGGTGCCGATCGCCGTGGCGATCCGTTTTCCCTTCAAGTCAGCGAAGGATTTGATGCCCTGATCGGAACGCACCCAAAGCTGCGCGGTCGCGACTTCGATATCGTTGATCAGGAACACCTTGCCCTGTCCGCGGGCCGGAAAATTCGAGAGGACTGCGCCGGTCGCGAGCACGTCCAAACTTCCACCGATCAAGGCCTGGAAGATTTCGAGCCCCGTGTTGAACTGGCGCATCTCCAGATCGAGGCCCTGCTTGGCAAACGTGCCGCGATCCAGGCCAGTCCATATCTGGCCATCGACGGCGACTGTGTGCAGATAGCCAACGCGGACTTTTGTCTTGGCTTGTGCGATCGCCGGCGCGCCGATTGCGAAGCTTCCCAGCGCGAGGCCGGTCGTGGTCAGAAATTGTCGTCGATCCATGGTAGTAATCCTCCCTCTGTTTTTTAGATTATTCCGAAAAAGAAACCGGCCGCATCTGGGCCTGCTGCGCCCGATATTCCTTCATGACGAGTTCGCGGATATGACTTCGCAGTTCGCCGAATTCCGGGCTCTCCTGAATCGACACGTCGCGCGGATAGGCAAAGGGAACGTCGATGATCTCTCTGATGCGAGCCGGTCGCGCCGTCACCACGACGATCCGGGAGGCGAGATAGATCGCTTCTTCGACGGAGTGGGTGATGAGCATGACCGTCTTGCCTTCGGTCGCAAGCACCTGCAGTAGCAGTGTCTGCATATTAGCCCGCGTTTGCGCGTCGAGCGCTCCGAATGGTTCGTCCATGAGAAGGAATTGCGGCTTGACCGCATAGGCGCGGGCGATTGCAAGCCGCTGCCGCATGCCGCCTGACAGATGTTTCGGATAGGAGTTGGCGAAGTCCGCCAGCCCCATCAGCTCGAGATAGTGGGCGCAGATCGCATCACGATCCGAAGCCGGGACCCGGTTTGCCTTGAGCTGGAGGCCGAAGGCGATGTTCTGCTTCACCGTTAGCCACGGAAATACGCCGTATTCCTGAAAAATCACGCCACGTTCGGGTCCAGGACCCCTGACATCGGCGCCATCGAACAGCACGCGACCCGTGGTCGGCTTCTGAAAGCCGGCCAGCATGCTCATCATCGTGGTCTTGCCACATCCGGACGGGCCGATGACCGCAATGAAGTCGCCATCGTTGATGTCGTAGGTCACATCCTCGACGACTTGCAACGGACCTTTCGGCGTGTTGAAGGCCAGCGAGACATGATCAAACTGCGCGCGTTTGGATTTAAGGGGCGCTGCCGTCATGTCGTGACCCTTTCCTGCCATACCAGCAGGCGTGCACTGATCTTGCGCAGGATGAGGTCCATGAGCAGCGCGATGCATCCGATACAAATGATGCCGACATAGATCACGTCGAGCAGGAAGTAGGTCGACGCGTTCTGGATCATTGCGCCCAGTCCACGCTGCGCCGCGATCAATTCCGACGCCACCAGCGTAGCCCACGCCACGCCCAGAGCCACGCGAAGCGCAGTCAGGATGTGAGGCACCGTCAGGGGGATGATGACCTTGCGAAAGATCTCGAATTCGCCGGCGCCGAGCGTCTGTGCGACGCGGATATAGAGCGGAGTGATCTGAGAAACGCCCTCGTACATCACGATAACGCCCGAGAAAAACGAGGCATAGAAAAGGATCACGAGTTTGGCGACTTCATCGACGCCGAAATAGACGATGACGAGTGGGATCAGCGCGATTGGCGGCAACGCCCGGAAGAAATTGATCATCGGATCGGCGAAGGTGCGGGCCGATTTGTACCAGCCGAGCAGGAAACCGACCGGTACCGCAGCGAGAATACCGAGAACGACGCCGAGAAAGACCCGCTGGCTGGACACGTAGATGTCGAGCAGCAGATTTTCGTGCAGCAGCAGTTCGACGAATTTCTTCGCGACCTGATGCGGCGCCGGAATAAGAGACGGGTTGACGAAACCGCTCCAGCGGACGCCGTACCAGATCAGGATTGCGCCGACCCACGGCGTTAGTCCCAATAAAAAGCGCCTCACGACGTTCATACGCTGTGCTTCCGGCGTAATTGGAGTTGCGACGGATCAAGTCATATTATAAATAGAATGACCATACAAGAGGCGCCGCCTATCCCGGGCGCTCCGGATTTCATCGATGGCATCACCTCCCTTCACTATCCGTAGCGTTCAGGCCCAATGCTACCGCTATCCGCTATCGACGCCCGTCGTGACGTCCTTTGGGCGGATGTTGAACCGCCCCGCAGTGTTCGTTCGCATCGAAGATACGGACGGATATGCCGGATGGGGGGAAGTCTGGTCGAATTTTCCCTCGTCCGGAGCTGAGCATCGCGCGCGCCTCGTCAATGAAGTGCTGGCTCCGGCCATCTGTGGCGGCACGGCCGCCGAGCCGTCCGATATTTTTGAGCGGTTGACGCAAGGCACGTCGGTGCTTGCATTGCAGTCGGGAGAGCCGGGGCCATTCGCGCAGGCGATTGCCGGCATCGATCTGGCCGTTTGGGATCTCTATGCGAAGCGGCAGAAAACCGCGCTCTGGAAATTGCTTGGCGGCAATGGTCCGGCGATCAAAGTCTATGCCAGCGGAATCAATCCTACGGGTTCCCAGGAGATGGCGGAAGCGGCGATGTGCCGTGGCCATCGCGCATTGAAGCTCAAGGTCGGGTTCGAACCCGCGGCGGATCGCGCCAATCTTGCCGCGTTGCGTCGTCTGGTCGGAAACGGCTTGTTGGCCGCCGATGCCAATCAAGGCTGGTCGACGGCGCAGACGTCAGAGATCGCGCAGCATTTTGCGGAATTCGAACTCGCCTGGCTTGAGGAGCCGATCCGAGCCGACCGGCCCTGGCAGGAGTGGCAGGATTTACGTCGTACTCTGCCAATGCCGCTGGCGGCGGGAGAAAATATTGCCAGCCGCGCCGGATTCGCGCAGGTGCTTGGAGATGACGTCTTGCGAGTGGTTCAGCCTGATATCGCAAAGTGGGGCGGGCTCAGTGTCTGCTCCGGTATCGCGCGCGATATCCTGAAGGCGGGCAAGATGTTTTGTCCGCATTATCTCGGCGGTGGTATTGGGTTGCTTGCGTCCGCTCATTTGCTTGCAGGAGTTGGAGGCGCAGGACTGCTGGAGATCGATTCCAACCATAACCCATTGCGCGACAATTTTTGTGGGCCGGTGGCCAATGTCGTGGATGGCATGGTGACGCTTGATAACGCGCCGGGGCTCGGGATCGAGC
>JBEPUM010000009.1:0-40448 GCA_041691515.1 Pseudomonadota bacterium
GCGCGCTGAAGTCGCGATCAACACGAACTCGGTCTACACCGGCAACACCTCGGGTCTCGGTGGTGCGAAGAACCGTGCGTCGAACGCCTACACCTGGCGCTCGCGTGAAGATCTGAACGTCGATACCCGCACCGCGACCGAATACGGCGTAGTTCGCACCTACTTCGATGCGACCTTCACCTGGACCTCGGGCGGCTATGCTCCCACTGGCGTTGGCGCCTCGGCGTATGACGCGGCTCCTGCCGGAACAAACGGCAACGGTTCGGTCGCCGGTGGTTCGCTCGGCGTGTACTACGCGTTCATCCAGTTCGCTGGCTTCACGATGGGTAAAGCCGTCTCGCAGTTCAGCGCTCCCTGGGTCAACTATCCGGGCAACACCTACGACGGTCTCGTCGGTGGCGGCGGAACGGTCACGGGTGTGAACCAGTTCGCCTATACCGCTGAGTTCGGCAACGGTGTGTCGGCCTCGATTTCGGCACAGGATCCGACCCAGTATTATCAGGCTGGTCTCAATCAGATCGCCGCCGGTGGTCTCGGTGGTTATGGCACGAGCAACTATGCGGGAACGGATATTCCTGACATCGTCGGTCAGCTCCGTATCGACCAGGCTTGGGGTCTGTTCCAGCTGTCGGCCGCTGCGCATGAAAACCATGCGGCTTACTACGGTATCTTTGATACCACCGGTCATGTCGGCGACCGTTGGGGCTATGCTGTTCAGGCGGCATTGTCGATCAAGAACATCCCGACTGGACCTGGCGACACGATCAACGTTCAGGGCGTGTATACGGACGGTGCAACCCGTTACAACATCCAGGACTTGGCCGGTTCGGCTGGTGCGAACACGATTTACGGCAGCTCGAGCGCTCTTGGAGCTCTCGGCAGCGTCGGGATCGGATTTGCTCCTGACTCGGTGTACGCCGGAGTTGGCGGCGGTTCTCAGCAACTGGTCCAGACTTGGGGTATGCGCGGTGCGTACACCCACAACTGGAGCCCGAACTGGAACACCGCGATCTACGGTGCCTATGCTGCGGTTAGCTACACTGGGGCTGCTAAGGCTCTGATCTGCGCTCCCGGAGTTGGCTTCGCAGCCGGTCTGACAAGCTGCAACCCGGACTACAACATCGGGCAAATCGGCTTGATCACCCGCTGGGTTCCGGTCAAGAACCTGACGTTCTCGGCTGACCTGACCTACACCATGCTTGATCAGAAGTATGTCGGTCTGCTCCCTGCTGGCGCTGCTGGCATCGGCAAGACGGCGGGTGCTTACGAAGCTCGCGACCAGAACACCTGGCAGATGCTTCTCCGCGCTCAGCGCAACTGGTAACCCCAGTCGTCTGACAACATCCCTAGAGAACCCCCGGCAGGAAACTGCCGGGGGTTTTTCTTTGCCCGTAGAGAATCCATCAGTGGCGCAAACCGGGCAGGGCATGGAGCTGATCAGACGAAGCTGCAATCCAGTGAGGGCCAAGGTCATTTAGCTGACCGCGACGCCATCTCACGTCACATCGTCCATGCTCCGATCTCGTTGCCGTCTGCGGCCGAGATATCTTCTCAAAACAGCCGTGTGGTCGTGCCGGCCAGCCGGCGCGGGACCCGCTACTCGATCGTGGAGCCGCGGCGCAAGTCAGCCTCGATCTGCAGTTTAGATCCGCCGCCGAAGCGCGCGCGATAGACTTGCAGGTTCTCCATGATCCGCTGCACGTAATTGCGGGTCTCCGAGAACGGAATCAGTTCGACCCAGTCCACTGCATCGACCTTGGGATCGCGCGGATCGCCATAACGCTCGATCCATTTTCTGACGCTGCCGCGGCCGGCATTGTAGGCGGCGAAGGTCATGATGTAAGAGCCGCGATAATCCTCGATCAGGCCGCCGAGTTCTGCCGCGCCTAGCGCAGCGTTATAGGCGGGCTCGTTTTTCAGGCGCTGCAGATCGAAGCTGGCGCCGTATTTCTTGCAGACATATTTTCCGGCGTCCGGTGTCACCTGCATCAGCCCGTAAGCGTGGGCCGGGGATACCACTGATGGGTTGAAGGCGCTTTCCTGCCGCGCGATCGCGTAGACGATGCTGCGCTCGACATCAGGCCCGATCGATTTAAACGGTGGAATTCCGCTGACGGGATAGGCATAGAAATCGAACGGCAGTCCGCGATTGAGGGCAGCCTTGCCAGCCAGCAGCATGCCTCGCGCATCGCCTTGACGCGATGCCAGTTCACCCAAGCCCAGCACTGCGTCGGGATCGCCGTTCTCGCCCATATCGGCAAAGATCGGGATCGCAATATCGCCTTCGTCGAGAGCATAAAGGAGCTGCACGGCCCGCACGATCTCCAGCCGTTCGACACCGCGCGACCGGCTGCCGGGAACGCCGCGCAATTCGATTTGCGGCAGTCCGAGTTTGGCGCGCGCGAGCTGGCCGTAATAGCTGGTGGAATGCTCTGCCGCGGCTGCGTAGGCGCGGCGGGCCTCCTGGACGTGGCCTGCCGCCTCGGCGGCGCGACCCTGCCAATAGCCGGCGCGGGCCAGCGCGGTCGGATTGACGCTACCGACGCCGATGCGGGCAAAATGTTGGGCGGCTGTGCTGGGATCCCTCAGGAAACGTAGCGCGATCCAGCCGGCCGTGAATTCCTGTTCGGTCTTGTAAATGTCGCGGGTAGGAAGCGCCGCGTCGCGCGCGATCAGGTACGCAGTGCGGTATTCGCCGACATCGATCATCTTGCGCGCGAGCAGCCGCCGCTCGATCCACCATTCATCGACATTGTAGAGCCGGTTGGGATCGCGTGGCGCGCTCAGCATCAGCCGCGCGGCTTCCGCGAATTTCTCCTCGCGGCGCAGCAGCTGAATGCGGGCGAAGAGATAACCGGGATCGCTGTGCAGTTCGCGCGGTACTTTTTCGAGCAGAGCACGAAGGTTCGACGATTTGCGGTCGGCCGCAATGCGCGCTCTGGCGAGCGCAACCTCGGCGCTTCCGAGGCGTTTCGCCGCGCGCAGTCCTGCGTCCTGCTCGCGACCATAGAGCAGATAATCCATCCGGGCTTTCTGATCGCCCGGCGACAGCAGCGCGCCGAACACCTCCAGTGCCTTTTCCTCGACGGATTCCGACATGGAGTCGGTGCGCCATGCCTCACGAACCAGCTGTTCGGCTTTGGCGCGGTCGCCGCGTGCGAGCAGCACGCGGGCCAGAGCGAATCGTCCCTTGGCCGATAGCGGCCTTTCGTTTTCGAACCAGGCCAGCACGGTGGCGTCGTCGCGATGATCGTCCCAGAGCGCAGCTTCGCCACGCCGGCGCAGGAACGTTTGCGACGGCCAGCTCGGATTGGCCGCGATGAATGCGCGGTAGCGTTCGACTGAAGCACCATTGTCGTCGCTGCGCAGGATGATCCACTCTGCGAGCTTGCGCGCTACCGGGTCGGTGATGCCGGCTTCGATCTGCGTGGCGTCGGATGGCTTGTGCTTGCGGATCAGTTCGATGACGTTTTCAAGCGCACCGAGATCGGCCCTCGACGTCGACGACGTCGCGGCCATCGCCGCCTCCGGAACGGGTTTGCGCTTCGACGGCGGCGGCAAAGCGGCATGCTGCCGCGTTGCCGCCTGGATCGAAGGCGGCGCGGTCGCCTTGTCCGGGGAGATGGTCTTGCCATGCGGCGCAGCAGCGGCGGCCGTCTTGGGAATGACGTGGCGCGAGATCGGCCGCGGCTTCGGTATGGGAACCTTGGCTCCCTTTCGCGCATCGGCCGCGCCGGCCCACAGCCCGAGTGCCAGCACCAGGCTTGCGCTCAAAGCGGTCGTTCGCAACCATGATGCAGGGGCAAGCGACGTCACGGCAATCCTTCGCGGCGAATCATGCGAGCGCTGGTGGTCAGATTCTAACATTCGCGTTCCGTTTCAGCAGGTGTTTTTGCGAACGTTGGAATCGCGGGACCACTAGCGACACTAAGTCCCTAGTGAAGTTTTGGATTTGATATTCGCATTGAGAGCACGGCGGGCAGATTGCGAGTGTCAAATCCATTCCACTAGAGGCTCTCCATCTATTTCATTGAATATGTGGACAAAATGCTAAAATCTCGTGCTTTGGAGAAATGTGCGCCCGGACCGCGGCAAAATCGCGGCTACGGTTTCGGGGCCGGACCTTTCGCCGCAGCGCCAGACCCGATAAGACTGGTGCGATACTGAATTCGGCAGACACCAAGCCGTTCAACGCGTTCGGAGGCGATCATGGCAACCAAGACGAAGTTCCGGGGGTCTTACACCGCCTTGGTAACGCCGTTCAAAAACGGGTCTGTCGATGAAACCGCCTTTCGGAGTCTCGTGAGCTGGCAGATCGACGAAGGCAGTCACGGGCTGGTACCCGTGGGCACGACAGGCGAGAGCCCGACGCTCAATCATGACGAGCACCGCAAGGTGGTGGAATGGTGCGTTGACGAGGCCAAGGGCCGGGTACCGGTGATCGCGGGCGCAGGTTCGAATTCGACCCGCGAGGCGGTTGATCTGGCTGTTCATGCCGAAAAGGCCGGCGCCGATGCCGTGCTGGTGGTGACACCGTATTACAACAAGCCGACGCAGGAAGGGATGTATCACCACTTCAAGGCGGTGAACGATGCGATCGGCATTCCCATTATCATTTACAACATTCCGCCGCGCTCGGTCGTCGACCTTTCGGTGGAGACGATGACTCGGCTGTTCGAACTTAAGAACATCGCCGGCGTCAAGGACGCCACCGCCAATCTGGCGCGGGTCTCGCAGCAGCGCCACGCGATGGGGCCGGACTTCATCCAGCTCTCGGGCGAGGACATGACAGCGCTTGCCTACATGGCCGCGGGCGGTCACGGCTGTATTTCTGTTGTGGCCAACGTGGCGCCAAAACTGTGCGCCGACCTGATGTCGGCAGTCCTCAAAGGCGACTATGCGGCCGGACTCAAGATTCAGGATCGGCTGGTGCCGTTGCATGACGCGATCTTCAAGGAGCCGGGACTTGCCGGAGCGAAGCACGGTCTGAAACTGCTGGGACGGCTGGATGAGGTAGTGCGCCTGCCGTTGCTGCCGGTGACGGCGCCGACCGGAAAAGTGATCCGTGATGCCATGGTGCATGCGGGGCTGATCAACTGAGTTTCGGTCCCGCTTGGGGGCTGGATTGCAGCCGTTGCACGCAACGGCGAAATACCAGGGGAGGAAATTGCGATGCTCAAGGAATTTCGTGAATTCGCGGTGAAGGGTAATGTGGTCGATCTCGCCGTCGCCGTCATCATTGGCGCTGCATTCGGCGCGATCGTCTCCTCAATGGTCGCAGATATCATCATGCCGATTATCGGCGCGATTACCGGTGGTCTTGATTTCTCCAACTACTTCACCGGCCTGTCGAGCCATGTCACGGCCACCAACCTTGCGGACGCGAAAAAGCAAGGGGCTGTATTGGCGTGGGGCAATTTCCTAACGCTGACGCTGAACTTCCTGATTGTCGCGTTCGTGTTGTTCATCGTGGTTCGCCTCATCGGCAAGCTGAAGCGTAAGGAAGAGGCAGCTCCCGCAGCGCCGCCGAAGCCGACCCGCGAAGAAGAACTGCTGGCGGAGATCCGCGATCTCCTCAGAGCAAAGGCGTAACGCGTAACGAGTCGGGCGTTGTCGTCGCTATCCGACGGCAACGCCCAGAGGTTTTGAAACGATGGCCGAGAAGAACGAGCGCGCCATCAAGGTGGTCGCTGAAAACCGCAAGGCGCGGTTCAATTATGCGATCGAGGATACGGTTGAGGCCGGAATCGCGCTGACCGGCACCGAGGTCAAGTCGATCCGCAACGGCAAGACCACGATCGCCGAATCCTATGCCGATTCCAAGGACGGCGAGATCTGGCTGATCAACGCCAACATCCCCGAATATCTGCAAGCCAACCGCTTCAATCACGAGCCGAAGCGACCGCGCAAACTGTTGCTGCACAAGAAGCAGATCAACAAGCTGATGGGCGCCGTTGATCGTGACGGCATGACGCTGATCCCGCTCAAACTCTATTTCAACGAGCGCGGACGGGCCAAGCTGCTGCTGGCAGTTGCCAAGGGCAAGAAGCTGCATGACAAGCGCGAGAGCGAGAAGAAGCGTGACTGGGGCCGTGAAAAAGGCCGCTTGTTACGGGCGAGGGGATGATGCCGGAGGCGAGGGCGTTATGAATCAGAAAAACCTGTTGGAAGTCGACTGGAGTAAAATTCCGGCGCCGGCCGACGATGGCGCGGCGCGGCATCTTACCGGCATGATGATCCCGCCGCTCGACTTGATTGCGACCGACAACTCCTCGGTGCGGCTCTCGGCGCTGAAGGGGCGAACGGTCGTATTCGCCTATCCGCGCACCGGCGAGCCGGGCAAGATCAGTCTGGTCGACGACTGGGACATGATTCCAGGTGCCCGTGGCTGCACGCCGCAGACCTGCGCATTCCGCGATCTGTTCGCCGAGTTGAAGGCGGCCGGTGCTCAGCAGGTGTTTGGTCTGTCGACACAGGAGCACAGCTACCAGTGCGAGATGGCCGCGCGCCTGCATTTGCCGTTCGCAGTGCTGTCAGACGAGAAGCTGGCACTGACCCGTGCGCTTGATTTGCCGACTATGGAAGTCGCAGGTCTGACACTGATCAAGCGGCTGGCGCTCATCGTCGACCACGGCAAAATCAGCCATGTATTCTATCCAGTGTTTCCGCCTGACCGGAATGCGGGCGACGTTCTGGCCTGGCTGAAGGCCAACCCCGGTTAGACGAACTGCCAGGCGTTCAATCGTTAAACTTTGAACGATCTGCTCAAGGCAATTTCAGGTTTAACGTGTTTAGCTGTCTGCATGCGGGTCAAACAGAAACGGACCATTCGGCGCATGCGGCGTCGATATCAGCGAGCATGGCTTGTGCTCGACTCGATTGCGGGTAGATCGGAGTGTCAGGTCCTGGATATTTCCAGCGAGGGCGCCCGATTACTCGTTGCCTCAGGGCTGAGCTTGCCAAAGCGCTTCGGCGTGGCGTTGGTTCCAAATTCTCCGCCAAGAGAATGCGAAACGGTCTGGCAAGACGGCGAGTTGACCGGCGTCCGCTTTACAAATTGAAATAGCGCACTTCATTTTCAGCGCGGCCCAAGATATTCGCGTACCTGCGCAAACACACTTTCGAACATCGCCGGCGTCAGCACGCGCGTATTGGTATTGTAGCGCGAGCAATGGTAGCTGTCGTAGAGCCTGACTTGACCGGCCTGATGCACCGCTCCGTGCGCGAACGGCGCGGCAGCCGCACGGAGGCCTAGCGCCTTCACGGTTGACTCATGGGCCACGCGGCCAAGCGCGACGATTGCCTGCAGCCGGGGCATTGTCGCCAGTGTCGCGAGGAGGAACGCGCGGCAGGTGTTGATCTCGACGGGCATCGGCTTGTTCTGCGGCGGCACGCAGCGCACCGCATTGCTGATGCGGCAATCGACCAGCGTGAGCCCGTCGTCGGGGCGGGCTTGATAATGTCCCGCGGCAAACCCGTACTTGAGCAGCGTGGCGTAGAGCAGGTCGCCGGCATAGTCGCCGGTAAATGGCCGTCCGGTGCGGTTGGCGCCCTGCACACCTGGCGCCAGTCCGACGATCAGCAAGGCCGCATCAGGATTGCCGAAGGAAGGCACCGGCGCATTGAACCAGTCCGGTTCGCGCGCCCGCACCGAAACCCGGTAATCAACCAGCCGCGGGCAAAGCGGGCAATCGCGGCCGGGTTCTGCGCTGGTCTGGTTCGCCCCGAACGCAACCAGTTCGGCCCGGCGCGCCGTATCAATCCTCGAAGTCTTCGTCATCGCCCCGTGGCGCCATGGTGGTGGCCCGCTGCAGGAATTGCGGCGCGTGGTGACGCGGCTCGCGCGGCGCCGGTCGCTCCGAAGGATCGCGGCCCAGTTTTGCCTGCAGTTCGACGAGATCAGTGAAGACGTCAGCCTGCCGGCGCAGTTCGTCGGCGATCATCGGCGGTTGGCTTGAGATCGTGGAAACGACGGTTACGCGAACGCCGCGGCGCTGCACGGCTTCGACCAGCGAACGGAAATCGCCGTCGCCCGAGAACAGCACGATCTGGTCGACATGCTCGGCAAGCTCCATCGCATCGACCGCGAGTTCAATGTCCATGTTGCCCTTGACCTTGCGGCGGCCGCTGGCGTCGATGAATTCCTTGGTGGCCTTTGTAACGACCGTGTAACCGTTGTAGTCGAGCCAGTCGATCAGGGGTCGTATCGAGGAGTATTCCTGATCCTCTATGATCGCGGTGTAATAGAAAGCGCGAACGAGTGTGCCCCGCGACTGGAATTCCTTCAGAAGGCGCTTGTAGTCGATGTCGAAGCCGAGCGTCTTGGCGGTTGCGTAGAGGTTGGCGCCATCGATGAAGAGCGCGATCTTGTTGGAAGCAGGTGACATCAAGTTTTCTCGTGATCGTTGTTTGCGTTATTGGCGCGGCTGTGGCCAGCCACGCATTCCAATGACATAAAGTTCGCGTCTTGATCGGACTGAAACAGACACCAGCGCGGTGAGGTGAAGCAAGGGCGTCGTCGGTATACTTTTGACGAAGCAATGAAGCGATTTCTTGTCCTGCGGCATTTATTCCGCTTTAGGACGCTCCGGCCTTCTGGCCCCGATATGGGGTATCAGAGACCGTCCGCAGCGCCAAATGCGAAATTGCCTGTTGCGAAAACCGCAAACCCGCTATACCTAGCGGATACAACCAACAGTTTCGGTCCCATTTAACGGAGCGACAGGCGATGGCGCGCGTCACCGTAGAAGATTGCATTGATAAGGTCGACAATCGGTTCGATCTGGTTCTTTTGGCTGCGCATCGTGCGCGGATGATCTCGTCCGGTTCACAACTCACGATTGATCGCGACAACGATAAAAACCCGGTGGTTTCGTTGCGTGAGATCGCTGACCAGACCATCTCCCCCGAAGATCTTCGGGAAGAACTGGTTCATTCCCTGCAGAAGTTTGTCGAGGTCGACGAGCCCGAGCCCGATACCGTGCCGTTGATCGGCTCGGCCGGCGCAAGCGTCGATGCCGACGACACCGAGGTCGCCGTAGAGCGCATGACCGAGGAAGAGCTGTTGAAGGGTCTTGAGGGGCTTGCGCCTCCCGAGGAGCAGCCCGAAGAGGACGAGTGATCGCTTGCCTTCTGCGAGATTGAAAGCCCGGACCCTGGTCCGGGCTTTTTGCATTTGTGGACGAAAATTAATGTTCGCGCGGCCGCCGACCTTTGGAACGAGGTATGCGCTCCGATAACCAAATCGAGAGCTCTTTCAGATCAAATTCGACTTTCGGCTGGGACGTTCTAGGATAGAAATAAACGTGAGCGGACCGGGTTCCGCGCAAGAAAGCACTGATTCGATGGCGAATTGGCCCCGCAGGCGACGGCAGATGGAGGCCGCGACCGAGACGGTGGCGGCGGCCCCGACGTCGGTCGCGCCGGCCAGGGCGCCGCGCCCCCGCATGATGCGCCAGTACGACCTGGTCGAGCGGGTCCGCTCCTACAACCCGGACACCGACGAGGACTTGCTCAACCGGGCCTATGTCTACGCCATGAAGGCCCATGGCGAGCAGACGCGGGCGTCGGGCGATCCCTATTTTTCACACCCGCTCGAAGTCGCGGCCATTCTGACCGGCCTCAAACTCGACGATGCCACCATCGTCGCCGCGCTCCTGCACGATACCATCGAGGATACCGAGGCCACCCGCACCGAAATCGATAACATCTTCGGTCACGAGATCGGGGCACTGGTCGAGGGACTGACCAAACTGAAACGGCTGGAGCTGGTCTCGCGCGAGGCCAAGCAGGCTGAAAATCTGCGCAAGCTGTTGCTGGCGATTGCCGATGACGTTCGTGTGCTGCTGATCAAGCTTGCCGATCGGCTACACAACATGCGCACGCTGGAATTCGTGCCGCCGGCTTCGCGTCAGCGCATCGCGGAAGAAACGCTCGATATCTACGCGCCGCTCGCGGGCCGCATGGGCATGCAGGAGATGCGCGAGGAGCTTGAGGATCTGGCGTTCGGGACGCTGGATCCGGAAGCGCACGCGGTGGTGATGCAGCGGCTGGATTCGCTGGCCGAGCGCAACCGCAACCTGATCAGCGAGATCGAGAGCCAACTCTCAACCAGCTTGCGGAAAAACGGCATTGCCGCCCGCGTGTACGGCCGCCGCAAGCAGCCGTTTTCGATCTGGACCAAGATGGAGCGAAAATCGGTCGGCTTCGAGCAACTCTCGGACATCTTCGGATTCCGAGTGGTGATGTCCGATGTCGAAGCCTGCTATCGCGCGCTCGGCGTGGTTCACACGACGTGGCCTGTCGTGCCCGGCCGTTTCAAGGACTACATTTCGACGCCGAAGCAGAACGACTATCGCTCGATCCACACCACCGTGATCGGACCGGGTAACCAGCGTGTCGAACTGCAGCTCCGCACCGAGGAGATGGACCGTATCGCCGAATTCGGCATCGCCGCGCACGCCTTCTACAAGGACGGCGTGGGTTCGCCGACCGAATTGCTCAATCGCGAATCCAATGCCTTCGCCTGGTTGCGGCATACGATCGAGATGCTGTCGGAAAGCGCCAACCCCGAGGAATTCCTCGAGCACACCAAGCTCGAGCTGTTCCACGATCAGGTGTTCTGCTTCACTCCGAAGGGCAAGCTGATCGCGTTGCCGCGGCAGGCCAACGTGATCGATTTCGCTTACGCGGTTCATACCGATGTCGGCAACAGCGCGGTCGGCTGCAAGATCAACGGCAAATTTGCGCCGCTGTCGTCGGAATTGCAGAACGGCGACGAGGTCGAGGTCTTGACCTCGCGTGCCCAGTCGGCGCCCCCATCGGCGTGGGAATCGCTTGCCGTTACCGGCAAGGCGCGTGCTGCGATCCGGCGGGCCACCCGAACCGCCGTGCGCGATCAGTATGCAAGCCTTGGCCGGCGAATTGTGGAGCGGTTGTTCATCCGCGCCAAGATTGAATATGCCGAC
Organism: Pseudomonadota bacterium; assembly: GCA_041691515.1. GTDB lineage: Bacteria > Pseudomonadota > Alphaproteobacteria > Rhizobiales > Xanthobacteraceae > Nitrobacter. The sequence goes on from JBEPUM010000009.1 coordinate 10,968, forward strand.
GACAAACTCACTGGCGCATTGCCGCGGCTGGCGCGCGCCTCGATCGAGGACGTGATGGCGTCGGTCGGTCGCGGCGAGATGCGGGCCTCCGATGTCGCGCGCGCGATGTACCCGGACTACAAGGAGGAGCGGGCGGGCCGCTTCGGCGCCAAAAAGAGTCTGGCGGTCAAACTCAAACTGAAGTCGCCGCCGGATCCTTCCCGTAGCCCCTCAGCGATCCCGATCGGCGGTATCAACTCGGATTTGCCGGTCAAGTTCGCGCCCAACGGCGGCGCGGTGCCGGGCGACCGCATCGTCGGCATCGTCACGCCGGGCGAGGGCATCACGATCTATCCGATCCAGTCGCCGGCGCTGAAGGATTTCGAGGAAGAGCCCGAACGCTGGCTCGACGTTCGCTGGGATGTCGACGACACCACGCCGCAGCGGTTTCCGGCGCGCATCATGGTGGATAACGTCAACGAGCCCGGCAGCCTTGCGCAGGTTGCAACCGTGATCGCCGAGCATGACGGCAATATCGACAACATCAGCATGAGCAGGCGTTCGCCCGACTTCACCGAACTGACCATCGATCTCGAGGTCTACGACCTCAAGCACCTCAGCGCCATCATCGCGCAGTTGCGCGCCAAGGCCGTCGTGGCGCGGGTCGAACGGGTGAACGGATAGGCCTGTCATTGCCGGGCTTGACCCGGCAATCCATCCATCCGAAGAAGACGAATGCCCGGATGTCCGGCGTGAAGACGCACTTCGCGCTTTTGTCCGGGCACGACAGCCGGTGGTCTCTTGCCATGCCCAATTCCCCGATCCGCCTCGGAGTGAATATTGATCACGTCGCCACCCTGCGCAACGCGCGGGGCGGAGCGCGACCCGATCCGGTGCGCGGGGCACTTGCGGCAATCGCGGCCGGCGCGGACGGCATCACTGCGCATCTGCGGGAAGACCGCCGCCATATCCGCGACGCCGACATGGCGCGGCTGAAGGCCGAAATTCCGAAGCCGCTCAACTTCGAGATGGCCGCAACCCCGGACATGATACGGATCGCGCTGGAAACCAGGCCGCATGCGGTGTGTCTGGTGCCTGAGCGCCGTGAAGAGCTCACCACCGAAGGTGGCCTCGATGTGGTTGGTCAGCGCGACTCGCTGGCGCCTTCGATCGCGCGCTTCGGCGACGCCGGTATCCGTGTTTCGCTGTTTATCGCTGCCGATGAGCGCCAGATTGAGATGGCTGCCAAGTTGCGTGCGCCGGTGATCGAAATTCATACCGGTGCCTGGTGCGATGCCGTCGTCGATGGTCACCGTGAGAAGGCCGACGCCGAATGGCGCCGCATTGTGGTTGGCGCGGCATTGGCGAAATCGGCCGGGCTCGAGGTTCATGCCGGTCATGGACTCGATTATGCGACCGCGCAGACCATCGCGGCGCTGCCCGAGATCGCCGAACTCAATATCGGCTACTTCATGATCGGCGAGGCCTTGTTCGTTGGCATCGGTGAGACCGTTCGCGCCATGCGCGCCGCGATGGATCGCGGGCGCGCGACCATGGGGGTGCGCACCGCATGATTATTGGCATCGGCTCCGATCTGATCGATATCCGCCGTGTGGCGAAGGTCATCGAGCGTCACGGCGACCGCTTTCTCGATCGCATCTTTACCGACGCTGAACGGGCGAGGGCCCAGCGCCGCGCCAAGAGCCAGAAGATGGTAGTGGCGACCTATGCCAAGCGGTTTGCGGCCAAGGAGGCCTGCTCGAAAGCGCTCGGCACCGGTATTCGCCAGGGGGTGTGGTGGCGGGATTTGGGCGTGGTGAACTTGCCGGGTGGCCGCCCCTCGATGACGCTGACGGGCGGCGCGCTGAAGCGGCTGGCGACGCTGACACCCGAGGGTTTTGAGGCGCGGATCGATCTGAGCATCACCGACGACTGGCCGCTGGCGCAGGCGTTCGTCATAATTTCGGCTGTCATGCCGGGCAAACCCTGACCGGCCGGGCCGGCTGCTGTCACGGGACGGCGCGGAAACTAAAAATCACTGATTTGTCATAGGATTAGCAAGTTTTTATAACGCGGTTGATTGCGCGGTTGCAAACAACGGTCTAAAACGCCGCAGGGTGCTTCGAGCCAGAGCGAGACCAGCAAGGACCTTCGGCGGTTGGTGCGCGGTTCGCTCTAAATACCGGAATGATTGGCGTTCTTTGCGAAGCCGAAACCTTCGCCGTGAAACGCTTTGCCATCGCTTCAGGCGGCGGCGATGGACATGGGAAAGCGATGAGCGTGACATCCGGGACTAAAACTGAAAGCGGCGTCGGCGAGACGATCCGCGTCGTCATCCACGCTCTCATTATCGCCCTGGTGATCCGGACCTTCCTGTTTCAGCCTTTCAATATCCCGTCAGGATCGATGAAGGCCACGCTGCTGGTCGGGGACTACCTATTCGTCTCGAAATACTCCTACGGCTACACCCATTATTCCATTCCGTTCTCGCCGCCGCTATTTTCCGGCCGCATCTTCGGCTCCGAGCCGAACCGCGGCGATGTTCTGGTGTTTCGGCTGCCCAAGGACGACACCGTCGACTACATCAAGCGCGTGATCGGGTTGCCGGGCGACCGCATCCAGATGAAAGAGGGCTTGCTGTACATCAACGACAAGCCCGTGCAGCGCGAGCGTTTGCCGGATTTCGTCGGCGAGGACCCTTGCGGCTCCGATGCAACGGCGCGCGTCAAGCAGTGGAAGGAAACGCTGCCGAACGGCGTCAGCTACAAGACGCTCGATTGCGTCGACAACGGCTTCTACGACAATACCAACGTCTACACCGTGCCGCCGGGTCATTTCTTCATGATGGGCGATAACCGGGACAACTCGACTGACAGCCGCGTGCTTTCGGCGGTCGGCTACGTGCCGTTCGAAAACCTCGTCGGCCGGGCCCAGATGATCTTCTTCTCGATTGGCGAGGGCGAACACGCCTGGCAATTCTGGCGCTGGCCCACCGCGGTGCGCTGGAATCGCATATTCTCCATCGTGCGATGATCGACGAATCGGCTGACATCAAGGCAGTCTCGAACCCCGACGACGCGGCCGTGCCATCCGGCGCGGGCTCCGTTGCGCCTGCGCCGAAGAAAAAGCGCGCCAGGATCAGCGCCAAGGCTGTTATGGCCGCGATCGAACAGCGGTTGGGTCACAAGTTTGTCGACATGTCGCTGCTGACGACCGCGTTCACCCATGTCTCGGCGCTAAAACCCTCGCGCGCGCGGGGCGACAGCTATCAGCGTCTTGAATTCCTCGGTGATCACGTCCTCGGTCTGGTGGTGTCCGACATGCTCTACCGCGCCTTTCCGAAGGCGGACGAGGGCGAACTGTCGAAGCGGCTCGCCGACCTCGTGCGCAGGGAGACCTGCATCGACGTTGCGAAGTCGCTCGACCTGCTGGAGGGCATCAAGCTCGGCGCGGTCGGCGCCGGCGCCGGCGCGCGGCTGCGCTCGTCGGTACTCGGCGATATCTGCGAGGCGGTGATCGGCGCGGTCTATCTTGATGGCGGCTATGCTGCGGCGGCGGCCTTCGTCGAACGCAATTGGACCGAGCGCATGCGCAAGCCGGTGCGGCCCCTGCGCGATCCCAAGACCGTGTTGCAGGAGTGGGCGCAGGGCAAGGGGTTACCCACGCCGGTTTACCGTGAAGTTGAGCGCACCGGGCCGCATCACGATCCGCGCTTTCGCGTTGCTGTCGAACTGCCGGGTCTCGAATTCGCCGAAGGCATTGGCAGCAGCAAGCGCGCAGCGGAAAAGGCCGCGGCTTCAGTGATGATCGATCGTGAAGGTGTCAAATGACGGAGGCCGGCGCGGCATCGGCCGCGGCCACGCGATGCGGCTTTGTCGCCCTGATCGGCGCACCAAATGTCGGCAAGTCGACGCTTGTCAACGCGCTGGTCGGCTCGAAAGTCACTATCGTCTCGCGCAAGGTGCAGACCACCCGGGCGCTGATCCGCGGCATTGTCATCGAAAATCACGCCCAGATCATTCTGGTCGATACCCCCGGCATCTTCGTTCCGAAGCGGCGGCTCGATCGCGCCATGGTCTCGACCGCGTGGAGCGGCGCGCATGACGCAGACCTCGTCTGCGTGTTGCTCGACGCGCGCGCGGGCATCGATGACGAGGCCGATGCGATCCTGACCAAGCTCGCGAGCGTTGCTCATCCAAAAATTCTGGTGCTGAACAAGATCGACCTCGTGCCCCGCGAAAAACTGCTGGCGCTGACACAGGCCGCCAACGAGCGCTTGCGCTTCGAAAAGACGTTCATGGTAGCCGCGCTCTCGAGCGACGGCGTCGATGATCTCAGGCGCGCGCTCGCCGACATGGTGCCGGAAGGGCCTTATCACTATCCCGAAGACCAGATGTCGGACGCACCGCTGCGCCATCTTGCGGCGGAAATCACGCGCGAGAAGATTTACCGCCACCTGCATCAGGAATTGCCGTATCAGTCGACTGTCGAGACCGACACCTGGACCGAGCGCCCGGACAAATCGGTTCGCATCGAGCAGACGATCTTCGTGGAACGCGATAGTCAGCGCAAAATCGTGCTCGGCAAGGGCGGCGCGACCATCAAGTCGATCGGTGCCGACTCCCGCAAGGAGATCGCCGAGATCGTAGGCCAGCCCGTGCATCTATTTCTGTTCGTGAAGGTGCGAGAGAACTGGGGCGACGATCCGAACCGCTATCGCGAAATGGGACTGGAATTTCCCAAGGAATAGGCCAGCTTATCGAATGACCCTTCCCAGGAACGTGTTGCGGTTCGAGGTGCTGCTGTATCTGTCGCTGCTGCTGGACACGTTGTCGGCGGCGTTTCTCGATCGCACGCCGGCGGATACGGGTGATACCACCACTGCGAACGTCAATATGCTTGCCGTCGTCCTGGTGGCTTTTTTTCTGCTTCTGGTCTGGCTGGCGGCGCGGCACCGGAAGAACTGGGCTCGGTGGGTTCTGGTCGGAGCGCTCGGGCTCTCCGTACTCTCGCTGCTTGACGCGCTCGGTTCCGGCGGGCTGACATTCGCAACCGCCGTCGATGTCCTCTCAACCGCGCTGACTGCGGCAGGGCTGTATTTTTCGTTCACGGGCGATGCAAAAGACTGGTTCAATTCACAGTCCGTCTGATCGTGCGGCTGCGAAGCGCCGCGCAATGCTGTAGGCTGGTCCCATGGAATGGACCGACGAGGGCATCGTGCTTGGCGTGCGGCGGCATGGCGAATCCTCGGCCATCGTCGAACTGCTGACGCGCAGCCATGGGCGCCATCTCGGCCTCGTGCGCGGCGGCGCAGGGTCGCGGATGCGTCCATTGCTGCAGCCAGGCAATACCGTCAACGCGGTGTGGCGGGCGAGGCTCGATGAACATCTCGGCACTTATGTGCTGGAAGGGACCCGGATGCGGGCGGCAACGCTGCTCGGCGCATCGCACGCAGCCTATGGTGTGACTCATCTGGCATCGCTGGCGCGGCTGCTGCCCGAGCGCGACCCGCACGAAGACATCTATGAGATGCTCGAGCAGACGCTGGAGGATTTCGACACCGCGGACGAGGCGGCCATCCACCTGATCCGTTTCGAGCTGGCAATGCTGACCGAACTCGGCTTCGGCCTCGATCTCACGACCTGCGCGGCTTCCGGTGCCACCACCGAACTCATCTACGTTTCGCCGAAATCCGGCAGCGCGGTATCGCGGGAGGCCGGCGAGCCGTGGCGGGACAAGCTTTTACGGCTGCCGCCATTCCTGCGCGAGGCCGACGATGGCCTGAACGGCTGGTCCGATCAGGACCTGGTCGATGGTTTTGAGCTAACCGGGCGCTTCCTGCTGCGCCATGTGCTGGAGCCGCGCGGGCAGAAGCATTCGGATGCCAGGGCGGGGTTCATCAATGCGGTCACACGGCCGCGACAGCGGACGCCAGCGGCGATCGTATCGTCGTAATCAATCAGGCAAGACAAAGGCTTGGATCGAAAGCCTCTCACAGTGGCAGAGGCCTCGTTTCACGCCTTGTCCCCGGACTCGCGAGGGTTTAACCCGTCCCCATGGGAAAGCGACTGATTCCTCCGGAGCCGGCGGAAATTCATGATGTGATGCTGCGGGATGCGCTGGAAGAGCGCTATCTCGCCTATGCGCTCTCCACCATCATGCACCGCGCGCTGCCGGACGCCCGCGACGGCCTTAAACCCGTGCATCGTCGCATCCTCTACGGCATGCGGCTGCTGCGGCTCGATCCCGGCACCCCGTTCAAGAAATCCGCCAAAATCGTCGGCGACGTGATGGGCTCGTTCCATCCGCATGGCGACCAGTCGATCTACGACGCGCTGGTGCGGCTCGCACAGGATTTTGCCTCGCGCTATCCGCTGGTCGACGGCCAGGGCAATTTTGGCAACATCGACGGCGATAATCCCGCCGCCTACCGCTACACCGAAGCGCGCATGACGGACGTCGCGCGGCTGCTGCTCGAAGGCATCGACGAGGATGCCGTCGAGTTTCGCCCGAACTACGACGGCCAGACCAAAGAGCCGGTCGTGCTGCCCGGCGGCTTTCCGAATTTGCTCGCCAACGGCTCGCAAGGCATCGCGGTCGGCATGGCCACCGCGATCCCGCCGCACAACGCGGCTGAGCTTTGCGACGCCGCGCTGCATCTGATCGACAAGTCCGATGCGAAATCGAAGGCGCTCTTGAAGTGGGTCAAAGGTCCGGACTTTCCGACCGGCGGCATCATCGTCGATTCCAAGGAAAGCATTGCCGAAGCCTACATGACCGGGCGCGGCGCGTTCCGCACCCGCGCCAAGTGGAATCAGGAAGAGGGCGCGCGCGGCACCTGGGTCATCGTCGTCACCGAGATTCCGTGGCTGGTGCAGAAGTCGCGGCTGATCGAGAAGATCGCCGAACTGCTCAACGAGAAGAAGCTGCCGCTGGTCGGCGATATCAGGGACGAGTCGGCCGAAGACATCCGCGTCGTCATCGAGCCGAAGTCGCGCAACGTCGATCCCGAACTGGTGATGGAATCGCTGTTCAAGCTCACTGAGCTCGAAAGCCGGATTTCGCTGAACCTCAACGTGCTCATCAAGGGCAAGATCCCGAAGGTCGTCGGTCTCGCGGAATGTCTGCGCGAGTGGCTGGATCATCTGCGCGACGTGCTGCTGCGCCGCTCCAATCATCGCAAGGCGCAGATCGAGCATCGGCTCGAGGTGCTCGGCGGCTACCTGATCGCGTATCTGAACATCGACAAGGTCATCAAGATCATCCGCACCGAGGATGAGCCGAAGCCGGCTTTGATGAAAGCGTTCAAGCTGACGGACATTCAGGCCGAGGCCATCCTCAATATGCGGCTGCGGTCTTTACGCAAGCTCGAGGAGTTCGAGATCCGCACCGAGGACAAGGACCTGCGAGCGGAGTTGAAGGGCGTCAACGCGATCCTGAAGTCCGAGACCGAACAGTGGGCCAAGGTAGGCGAGCAGGTCCGAAAAGTCCGCGATATCTTTGGGCCGAAGACGCCACTCGGCAAGCGCCGCACCGTGTTCGCCGATGCGCCCGAGCACGACCTCGCCGCGCTCGAGGAATCGCTGGTGGAGCGCGAGCCGGTGACTGTTGTCGTGTCAGACAAGGGCTGGGTGCGGACGCTGAAGGGCCACGTCGAGGACCTGTCAAACCTCACCTTCAAGACCGACGACAAGCTCGGCTCCGCGTTCTTTGCAGAGACCACGTCAAAACTTCTGCTGTTTGCAACCAACGGCAGATTCTATTCGCTCGATGTCGGAAAACTTCCGGGCGGGCGCGGTCACGGCGAACCAATCCGGCTGTTCATCGACATGGAGCAGGAGACGGCGATCGTCTCGATGTTCGTCAACACCGGCGGCCGCAAATTCCTGATCGCCAGCTCTGAGGGGCAGGGCTTTGTCGTCAAAGAGGACGACTGCGTCGGCAACACCCGCAAGGGCAAGCAGGTGCTCAATGTCGAGATGCCGAACGAGGCATGTGCGATCACAACGGTTGCGGGCGATCAGGTCGCCGTCATCGGCACCAACCACAAGATGGTGATCTTCCCGCTCGATCAGGTGCCGGAGATGGCGCGCGGCCGCGGCGTGCGGTTGCAGAAGTATACCAGCGCTTCACTGTCCGACGTTGCGACGTTCGAGCAGAAGGCGGGGCTGGCTTGGAAGGACTCCGCCGGGCGCGAACAGGGCCTGAGTTGGAAAGAGTTGTCCGACTGGCGCGGCAACCGCGCCGACGCCGGCCGCCTCGCGCATGGCCTGCCGAAGTCGAACAAGTTCGGCCGCGCGATTTAATTTCCGCCGTCGCATTTTCAAAATACTCTTGCGTCGTGAGGTGCCACGCCTTGCGCGTCGGGAAGCGCGTTACTAACTGCTCCTTCCCGATGATAACAATTCGATCTATTTTCCGGACGACGATCCTTGCCGCATCACACCGATCCTGACCGGGATATCGGTCATTCCACCTGCCGGATATTTTCGCTTGATCCAGGGCGCTATTGGGCGATGATCCCGTCGGAGCGTTGTGGATCGCAAGGGGGCCTGCGTTGAACACATTGCAAAGCCAGAACCGTCTGTTGCGACACTTTGTATCGGGATTGCTTCGGCTAACACCGGTGGCGGTGCTCGGTGCTGCATTGCTGCTCGCCGGATGCGACGACAAGGCCAAACAGGCGGCGGCGCCACCCGCTTTGCCCGTCACAGTAGCGCAACCCACCAAACGCACCGTCACCGACTGGGACGAATTCACCGGCCGTTTCGATGCCGTCGAAGCGGTGCAGGTGCGCGCGCGCGTCACCGGTTTCGTTACCAGCGTGGATTTCATGGACGGCGCCGTCGTCAAGAAAGGCGATCTGCTCTACACGATCGATCCGCGCCAATACCAGGCTGCCGCCGAGCAGGCGCAGGGCCAGCTGGATGACGCCAAGGCCAAGGTCGACCTGGCGCAGAAGGAGCTCGATCGCGCGACAACCTTGATCAAAACCCAGGCCATCTCGGAGAACATCGTCGATCAGCGTAATCAGGCGCTGGCGGCTGCGCAGGCCGCGACGTTGCAGGCCGAGGGTGCGCTCAAACAGGCTCAGCTCAACGTCGAATACACCAAGGTCGTCGCGCCGCTTACAGGCCGCGCGAGCCGCCACCTCGTCAGCGTCGGAAATCTGGTGCAAGGCAGCGAGAGCGGCGCGACGCTTTTGACCTCGATCGTGTCGATGGATCCGATCTACGTCTATTTCGACATGGACGAAAGAATTTATCAGCGTAACAGCCGGCTGTGGTTCGAAGGCAAGCGGCCCAGTTCGCGGGACACACCCAATCCGGTGCAGATCATGCTGACGGGCGAAACCAAGCCGTCGCATGAAGGCAAGATGAACTTCCTCGACAACCGGCTCGATGTCGGCACCGGCACCTTGCGGGGCCGCGCGGTGGTCGACAATCACGACCTTTCGATCCTGCCCGGCCAGTTCGCACGTTTACGCGTGATCGCCAGCGCACCCTATGAAGCACTGCTGATCCCCGATACGGCGGTTGCGAGCGATCAGTCGCGCAAGATCGTCTTTGTCGTCAACGCCGACAACGTCGTCGAGGCGCGCCCGGTGACGCTCGGCCCACTTGATGACGGCTTGCGCGTCATAAAGGAGGGACTGAAGGCCGACGATCGCGTGATCGTCGATGGCCTGCAACGGGCGCGAGTAGGCGCAAAAGTCGCGCCGCACGAGGCGAAAGCTGCCGATTCCAAAGCAAGCGGCGGCGCCAAGCCATGAATCTCGGTCGCCTTTCCATCAATCAGCCCATTCTCGCGATGGTGCTGTCCATCGTGCTTCTGATCGTCGGCGCCATCGCTTATCCGACGCTGCCGGTGTCGGAGTATCCGCAAGTCGCACCGCCGACCGTGGTCGTCACGACACAGTATCCCGGCGCTTCGGCGCAGACCGTGTCCGATACGGTGGCCGCGCCGATCGAGCAGGAGATCAACGGCGTCGAGGATATGCTGTACATGTACAGCCAGGCCACCTCGGATGGCCAGCTCAACATCACCGTCACCTTCAAGCTCGGTACCGATCTCGACAAGGCGCAGGTGCTGGTCCAGAACCGCGTCGCTATCGCGCAGCCGCGGCTGCCGGAGGAGGTGCAGCGCAACGGCGTCGTCACCCGCAAGAACAGCCCCGACATCCTGCTCGTCGTGTTCATGCTGTCGCCGGACAACTCTTACGACCAGCTCTATATCTCGAACTACGCGCTGCTCCAGGTGCGCGATCAGTTGCTGCGGCTCGACGGCATCGGCGACATCACGATCTTCGGCGCCCGCGACTATTCGATGCGCCTGTGGCTCGATCCCGACAAGATCGCCAATCTCGGCATGACCGCGGGCGACGTGCTGGCCGCGATCCGGGCGCAGAACGTGCAGATCGCCGGCGGACAGATTGCATCGCCGCCGATCGCCGACCGTGCGTTCACGCCTAATCTCGTTTTCACCGGCCGTCTCAAGGATCCCGCTCAATTCGAGAATATCGTGCTGAAATCCGGCGCTGACGGCCGCACCGTACGGCTGCGCGACGTCGCGCGGATTGAACTTGGCGCGCTCGGCTACACCACCAACAGTTTCCTGCTGCGCAAATCTGCGGTGGCGATGCTAGTCACACAGCGGCCGGGGTCGAATGCGCTGGCGACGTCAAAAAACATCTCTGACAAAATGGCGGAACTGAAAAAGAGCTTTCCGCCGGGCATCGACTATAACATCGGCTACAACCCGACTGAATTTATCGCGCAGTCAGTTCATGAGCTGATCAAGACCATCTACGAGGCGATGGTGCTTGTCGTGATCGTCGTCCTCGTGTTTTTGCAAGGCTGGCGGCCGGCCATCATTCCGATTATCGCGATTCCGGTATCGCTGGTCGGCACCTTCGCGGCAATGGCGGCACTCGGATTCTCCATCAACAATCTGACGCTGTTCGGTCTCGTGCTCGCCGTCGGCATCGTTGTCGATGACGCCATCGTGGTCGTCGAGAATGTGGAGCGGCATCTCGCAGCCGGGATGACCCGGCGCGAGGCGGCGTTGCGCACGATGGAGGAGGTAGGCGGCGCGCTGGTCTCGATCGCGCTCGTGCTATGCGCGGTGTTCGTGCCGACGGCGTTTCTCGGCGGTATCTCCGGACAGTTCTTCCAGCAATTCGCCGTGACGATAGCGGTCGCGACGGCGATCTCCTGCTTCTGTTCGCTGACGCTGTCGCCTGCGCTGGCATCGCTGATCCTGCAGGCGCATCACGAGAAGAAGCCGCCCGCGACCTGGAACGTCATTGCACGAGGTTGGGATGCGGCGACCGCCGCCTTCAATCGCGGGTTCGACCGGCTGTCGCACGGCTACGGCACGGTTGCGGATTTCGTCATCCGCCATTCGGTGGTGATGCTGCTGGTCTATGTCGCGCTGATCGGAGGCGCGGGCTGGCTGCTGGCGACGACGCCGCAGGGCTTCATTCCGGCGCAGGATCGCGGTTACGTCATCGTGGTGGCGCAGTTGCCCGGAGCCGCCTCGCTCGCGCGCACGACCGAGGTCGTGAAGCAGATCGAGAATATTGCGCTTGGCGTCCCCGGCGTGGTGCGCGTCCCCGCGTTTGCGGGCTTGTCCGGGGCGACGCGAACCCAGGCCAGCAATGCGGCGGCGATGTTTCCGGTGTTCGACGATCCCGAAGTGCGAGCCAAAAAGGGGCTGACGGCAAACGTCATCACGGCGGAGTTGCGTAAACGGCTGTCGGCGATCGAAGGAGCCTTTGTCATCGTGATCCCGCCGCCGGCCGTGTCCGGCATCGGCACCGGCGGCGGCTTCGCCATGCGCATCGAGGATCGGCAGGGCCGGGGACCGACGCTGCTTGCGGCTGCGACCAACGAACTGATCACGGCCGCGCGCAAGGCACCGGGTCTGACCGCGGTGTTCTCGCCCTATACGGCTGACACGCCGCAGGTGTTCGTCGATATCGACCGTCAGAAGGCGGAGATGCTCGGTGTTCCCATCCAGAACATCACCGACGCTATCGAGACCTATTTCGGCTCGGCCTATGTCAACGATTTCAACTTCCTCGGCCACACCTATCACGTCACCGCGCAAGCCGACCTGCCGTTCCGCAAGGAAACCAGCGATCTCGCGCGGCTGCGCACCCGCAATGCAGCGGGCGACATGGTGTTGCTCGGCAGCGTGGTGAATTTCAGCGACATTGCCGGACCTGATCGCGTGGCACGCTACAATCTGTATCCCGCCTCCGAAGTTCAGGGTGACACCTTGCCGGGCACCAGTTCGGCAACCGCGCTGTCCATCATGAAAAAGCTCGCCGAGGAGACCCTGCCGAGCGGTTTCTCGTTCGAATGGACCGACCTGTCCTATCAGCAGGCAAGCGGCGGCAATGCCGGCCTTTACGTGTTTCCAATCTGCGTGTTGTTCGTCTTTCTGGTGCTGGCGGCGCAATACGGAAGCTGGACGCTGCCGTTCGCTGTCATCCTGATTGTGCCGATGTGCCTTTTGGCGGCGACGCTCGGCGTCCGCATTATGGGGCAGGACGTCAACATCCTGACCCAGATCGGTTTTGTGGTGCTGGTGGGGTTGGCTGCGAAGAACGCCATTCTGATCGTCGAATTTGCTCGCGACATCGAACGGGAAGGGCGCTCAACCCTCGATGCCGTCATCGAGGCCTGCCGCCTGCGTATCCGGCCGATCCTGATGACGTCGTTCGCCTTCATCCTTGGTGTGCTGCCGCTGGTGATTTCCACGGGGTCCGGCTCGGAAATGCGTCAGGCGGTCGGCGTGGCCGTGTTCTTCGGCATGCTCGGCGTGACGCTGTTCGGCCTGATCTTCACGCCGGTATTTTACATGCTGGTGCGGCGGCTGTTTCCGGGATCGGTGGTGATCCCGAGTGCCGATACCGGCGCTCACATCTAAATGTCTGGGATCATGACCGGCGCGGCGAGGATAGCGGGACGACCGCTGCCTCGTCACTGAAGATCACGCGACTCCCGTTGTTTCTTGTCCGCATCCGCACCCGGTCTGGCCTTTCTCTTTGGCGTCGACATCCGCGACGCAGCAAACGTCAATGTTAGATGGCGAGGCGCCTCCGCAACATCCCGCCGTGCTGGGCGCCGGCGACAGATTGCATACCCCGGTTTCCGGAAGGACCAGTTCGACCCGTTCGGCGGCCTCGTGGTCGCCGGCGAGTTCAGCAGCGATGGAGCGCACCTGTTCATAGCCGGTCAGCATCAGGAAAGTCGGGGCGCGGCCGTAGGATTTCATGCCGGCAAAATAAAAGCCGGTTTCGTTTTGGGCCAATTCGCGCGCGCCGTGCGGGCGGACTGTTCCACAGCTATGCTCGTTGGGGTCGATCAGCGGAGCGAGGGCAACAGGACATTCGATGGCGGCATCGAGTTGAATGCGCAATTCGCGTGTGAAGCTTTGGTCGGAGCGGAAGCCGGTTGCGACGACAAGCTCATCCGCTGTGACCTCGCGTTCGCCGCTTCCGTCGCTGATGTGGAGGCGGTCGCCATGCGCGGTGACATGTGTAACCCGAAATTCCATTTCGACCCGGACCGCGCCCGCGCGAACCAGTGCGCCAAACCGGGCGCCGAGTTCGCCGCGAGCAGCCAGCCTGTCGTTGACGCCGCCGCCGAAGGCTTTTTCCGGACTGCTGCCGCGCACGATCCAGACGACCTCAGTACCCGGTGACTGCGTCTTGAGTCGCACGAGATCGATCAATGTTCCGACGGCCGAGTGTCCGGCCCCCAAAACCGCAACGGCTTTACCGGCGTAACGCGCACGATCCTTCCCGAGCACGTCGGGCATGCCGTAGGCGATCTGTCGTGCGGCGCTCGTCTCGCCGATGGCTAGGAGTCCGTTAGCTCCGGCGGGATTGGGCGACGACCACGTGCCCGAGGCGTCTATGACGGCATCGGCGAGCAGCGTCTTCGGTCCGGCCCCGTTCTGATAGCGAACTTCAAACGGTGCGGTTTCACGATTCCTGGTCTTGAGCTTGTCGAAACCGACCCGGCTGATGTCCGTGACCTGGCTGCCAGTGCGGACGTGCTCGCTCAGCGCCGTATTGGTCGCCAGCGGTTCAAGGTAGCGTTCGATCAGTTCCGCGCCGGTCGGGTACTGGCTGGGGTCGGGAGAATTCCATCCGCTCGCGAGGAGAAGACGTTCGGCCGCGCGATCGACATTATATTCCCACGGCGAGAACAGTTGCACATGGCTCCACTGGCGCACGGCATGGCCGACAGCCGGGCCCGCCTCCAGGACGATGGGTGTCAGGCCACGCTCCAGCAGATGTGCCGCTGCCGCGAGACCTACGGGACCGGCACCGACGATAGCAACAGTCTTTGTCGCGTTCATTTTACTATCCTTCCAGAAAGATCGAAATAAAAATCAATAAAGTCAGGCGGCAGTCTTCTTGTCGCTGCTTTCGCGGGAGTCGGCACAGCATTCTGCGACGAGAAAATCGACAAGTCCCTGCATCGTCTCGTAATTGGCATGGCAGGTCAGCGTCGTGGCTTCACGCACCTGACTGACGAGGCCAACCGTCACCAGCGATTTGATATGATGCGAGAGTGTCGAGGGCGCGATTTTCAGTTTGTCCTGAAGGCGGCCGACCGCGAGACCAGCAGCACCCGCGCGAATGAGGGTGCGATAGATCCTGAGCCGAGTCGGATTGCCCAAGGCCTCGAGCCGGGCGGCTGCATCATCGAGTCTCATGACAGAAACATGATGCGGATATGAAAGCCTGTCAACTATATTTCGAGAACCATGGAAATATAATAGAAGCTCACTGGAGTCGGAAAACGGTTGACAAGATTATTATATCTATAAATCCAGAAATATGGAATGATGACGCAACGCGTTCAGTTCTGGCTGCCAATAAAACTATCGGCCGAAACAAGGCGAGCTAAGATTATGTTCGATCTCTCACGCCGCGCGGCGGCAGAGGCAATGGGAACGGCGCTGCTGGTCGCAACCGTGGTCGGCTCCGGCATCATGGCGGAGAGCCTTACGAAAGATGCCGCGTTGGCGCTGCTCGGCAACACCATTCCCACGGGCGCAATCCTTGTCGTTCTGATTGTCATCTTCGGCCCGATTTCCGGCGCGCATTTCAATCCTGCCGTAACGCTGGTTTTCTGGCTCAAGCGCGAGCTTTCGACAAACGATGCACTGACGTATATCGCCGTGCAGCTTATCGGCGGCATTGCCGGCACGGTGATTGCGCATGCAATGTTCGGGTTGCCGCTTCTCGAAGCCTCAATGAAAGTCCGCACGGGCGGCGCGCAGTGGTTCGCAGAGGTCGTCGCATCGTTTGGGTTGATAGCAACCATTCTTGCGGGGCTTCGCTTTGAGCGCGCCTCGGTGCCATGGCTGGTCGGCCTTTATATTACGGCGGCGTACTGGTTTACGGCATCGACATCGTTCGCCAATCCGGCCGTCGCGGTGGCACGTTCGCTGACCAACACATTCTCTGGCATCCGTCCCCACGATCTGGCGGGCTTTATAGCGGCCGAAATTTGTGGCGCTGTTCTCGGTCTGGTAGCCATTGGTTGGCTGCTGCGCGGAGCGGATGACGTGGCTACTCTCGCTAAAGAGGCTCAACTATGACCGTGACGATCTATCACAATCCGTCCTGCGGCACCTCGCGTAACACGCTGGCAATGATTCGGCAGAGCGGCGAGGAGCCGGTGATTGTCGAATATCTCAAGCACCCGCCGGACCGTGCGCGGCTGCGGGCACTCGCGGACGCGATGGGAAGCTCCATTCGCGGGCTGCTGCGCGAGAAGGGTACACCCTATGCGGAGCTTGCCCTTGGCGATCCCGGCCGCACCGATGACGAACTGCTGGATGCCATGCTGGCGCATCCGATCCTGATGCAGCGTCCGATCGTGGAAACGCCGAAGGGCACGCGGATGTGCCGGCCATCCGAAACGGTGCTTGAACTGCTCGACAAGCCCATTGCATCGTTCGTCAAGGAGGACGGCGAGGTTATCACGCGCGGCTAAACCGCTCGGTAGTGATCAAATCGCGCCTGCCAGCCGAAGCATGACACCAGCCAGACAGGAGGCGGCCAGAACCATGAGCATGCCGACATTGAAGCGAAAGATCGCGATGGCCGCCGTGATGGCTAAGGCCAGTGCAACGATATCGAGACTCGGCCATACCGGCATGTCGAACGAAAGGCCGAACGTTCGCACCGGAATGGTGTCCCGAAATACCGTGTGAAGCGCGAACCAGATCGATAGATTGAGGATGACGCCGACGACGGCGGCTGTGATTGCTGACAGCGCTCCCGCGAGTCCCTGGTTGCCGCGCATCGCCTCGATGAACGGCGCGCCAAGAAAGATCCAGAGAAAGCACGGCGTGAACGTTACCCAAGTCGCCAGCAAGCCGCCGAGCGTTCCTGCCATCATCGGCGACAAGGTGCCCGGATCGCGATACGCGGCCATGAAGCCCACGAATTGCAACACCATGATCAGCGGACCCGGCGTGGTTTCGGCCATGCCGAGACCGTCGAGCATTTCGCGCGGCTGCAGCCATTGATAATGCTCGACCGCCTGTTGGGCCACATAGGCCAGTACCGCGTAAGCGCCGCCGAACGTCACCATCGCCATCTTGCTGAAGAACACGGCGATCTGGCTGAATACGTTGGCCTGTCCGAAGGCGACAAGCAGTACGCCCACGGGCACCAGCCATAGCAACAGCCATATCGCACCGACCTTCAATGCGCGCGGTACAGTGGGGCGGACGTGATCCGGTAGTTTGTCGTCGAGCATGCTGTCGATGGCTGCTTTACTACTGCCGCCTCCATACTCAACGATGGCGAATTCCGGCCGCCCGGCTTTCGCGCCAAAATATCCGATCACACCGGCTGTGACGATGATGATCGGGAAGGGGACGTTAAAAAAGAAAATCGCTATGAAAGCAGCCGCTGCGAGGCCTATCATGATTTGGTTGCGCAGCGCGCGCTTGCCGACACGAACCACGGCTTGAATCACGATGGCGAGCACTGCTGCTTTCAGTCCAAAGAACAGCGATTCGATAATGCCGACATTGCCGAAGGCCGCGTAGATATAACTCAACGCCATGATCGAGATGATGCCCGGCACAATAAATAAGCCGCCGGCCATGATGCCGCCCGCCGTCCGGTGCAGCAGCCAACCGACATAGATGGCAAGCTGTTGCGCCTCGGGTCCGGGCAACAGCATGCAGTAATTAAGCGCATGTAAAAACCTGCTTTCGGAAATCCAGTTCTTTTCCTCCACCAGAATGCGATGCATGACCGCGATTTGTCCCGCGGGTCCGCCAAAACTCAACAGCGCCACTTTTGACCAGACCCGAAAGGCCTCGCCAAAAGTAATGCTGTGCCCGATATTTTGGCGGGTGACTTTGCCGGATGCCGCGAGATCGCTCATGGCTTTGCCTTGTTGGTCGGCCAGTTATGGGTTTCACCCGTTGCGTCTCTGCACCAGCGATAGAATGCGTCGTACAACGCGATGCCCGCATCGAGTTGCTTAAGGTCGTCGTCATACATCCGCGACAGACCGAGCGATGCCGCGAGTAGACCCGGCGCTTCCGGCGACAGATCGAGCCGCCCGGTATCGGCGGCGCGTACCATGGTTGCCAGCCGCAGCAGCGGTGGTGTAGCGAGGCCAAACTCCTCGATCATCACATCGAACGTGCAGAGTTCGCCGCGGTGGCTCCAAAATACATTCTCAATGTCGAAGGGAGCGGCGTTGAACTGCTCGCCGACGGCTTCGACTTCGGATGGCGCCACAAACAAGAACACGCTCCTGGGATCAACGAAGCGCCGAATGAGCCACGGGCAGGCGATGCGGTCGATCTTTGGTCGGGCGCGCGTGACCCAGACGGTTCGGCCTTGCGCGTCGCGGTCCGGCAGTTTCGAGGCGGGCACTAATGGAAGTCTCGCGGATTTCCAGCCCTCGAATCCGCCCTCAAGGGTCTCGGCCGATACGTTGATGTGCCTCAGCAGCGCTGCGGTGCCCTCGGCCAGCTTTTGACCTCGGAGGCAAACGACAATCGCGGGACGCCCCGCGAATTGAGCACCCCAATCGGCGGCGGCCTGGGGGTTAAATCTGATCGCACCGGGAATTAGCCGCTGATCGACAGCAAAATCCTCGTCAGTGCGGACATCGATCAACACTGGCGTATTCGCCGTACCGATCAACCGTGCAAGCTTGTCCAGAGATATCGATCTGTATGATGACATGACTGCGCCCTGTTAAAAACGGGACGCGATACTTGGGCATGTCGCCTCGTGGGGGGATCGCACACCCCCATGTGTCAAATTACAGCGGACGGCGCGTCCGCTGTCAATCGAAATTGGAGCGTGTCCGCGGCGGATGGGCCACGCGCTTTAGACCGTGCGCGTTCGCATGGTGTAGAGCGCAAGCGCCAGCAGTGAGCCCATGATCAGCACGAGGCCGAGCGCGAACATCGCGTCGCGGGAGATCGTCGCTGCGAGCCACACACCGATCGCAGCGCCCATCATCTGCCAGAAGCCGAGCAGGGCCGATGCCGCGCCGGCCTTGTCGCCGAACGGCGACAGAGCCTGCGCGGTGCCGAGTGGATTGACGATGCCCATGCCGAGCAGGAATATACAGGTGCCGCCTAGGAACGGCAGGAATCGGCCGTCGAAAGCCGCGACCAGCAGGACGGTGAGGCTGCCGATCACCGCGAACACAAGCCCGATCTGAATGGAGCGATCGAGCCCGAAGCGGGGGGCCAGCCGTGTCGCCAGCATACCAGCAGAGAAGACCACCATGACGGTGCCTGCGAAAAACAGGCCGAGCTGAAGTGGTGCGAAGTGCAACGCCTCGATCAGAATGCGCGGGGAGGCCGAGAACATCGCAAACAGCCCGCCCAGGATCAGCGCTACCGTCATTGCCGGGATCAGGAAACGCCGGTCGGTTGAAAGGCCTAGATACGTTCGTACGATCGCGCCGGGATTGAGCGGAATGCGCGTCGAGCGATGGGTTTCGCCGAGAATTGTTCCGTAAGCACTGGCCGCGGCCGCCGCGAATATCCCGACAAATACGAATTCCGAGCGCCAGCCGAAGTAGTGATCGAGCGCGCCGCCGAGCAGCGGCGAAAATCCCGGAGCCGCGGCCATTGCGATTGTGATCAGCGACATCACGCGCGCCAATGCGGTTCCGGTATAGAGATCGCGAGCAATGGCGCGCGACAGCACCGAGGTGGCACATGCGCCGGCAGCCTGGACCATACGGCCGGCCAGCAACTGGGGCAGGTTGGTCGCGACCCCGCAGCAGATGCTGCCGGCGATGAAAATCGCGAATCCGGCCAGTACCGGGATGCGCCGCCCATAGCGGTCGGACAACGGGCCGACCGCGAGTTGCCCGAACGCGAACACGATCAGAAATACCGTGATCGATGCGGTGACCTCCGCGGTCGAGACATGCAGTGACGTTGCCATCTGCGGCAGCGACGGCAGCAGGATGTTGGTGGCGAGTGTGCCGGACGATGCCAGCGCCGCGAGGATCGCGACGCGCCGGGAGGTAGATGTGGACGGGCCACCCTCGGCAAGTTCGGAAACAGTCTGGTCCGTCACGGCATCCCTCATGAGTTATAGGATGACGTATATCATATAAGCCGGAATATAATAGCGCCGCGCGCGCGTTCATCCGGAAATTCGCGGGCAGGCGGGGGCAATCGGCGTTGCCGCAAGCGCAATAATCCGGCCTTGGGTTCGCCTCAGCACTTTTGCGCAGCGATTCCGTCGCCCACCATGTCCGGCTGACGGCTCAGCGACACCGCGGGCGACATCAGGATGACCAGCGCCTGGGCTCCGAAGATTGCGACCGCGAGATAGAGGCAGATCTCCGCGCCGTAGAGACCGCCGACCAGCGCGCCCAGCGCTGCACCCAGCGGCCGTGCGCCATAGCTCATGATGTTGATCGCCGAGACGCGCCCGAGCAGCCGTGGCGGGGTCACCGATTGGCGCAGCGTCGTCGTGCTGATCACCCACAGGATCGGTCCAACGCCAAGCAGGAAGAAGCTCAGCCCTGCCAGCAATGGCGTCGGAATGGCCGTCGTCAGTGCCATCACGCCGGCAGCCACGAAACCGGTCACCGGGCCGAGCGCGATCACCGTGCCGAATGCCAAGCGCCGCATCACGCGCGTCGCCAGCAGCGCGCCGATCACCATGCCGACGCCGTACATCGCCAGCGTCGTGCCCACGCCCGATGCGGACAGGCCGAGATGCCTGACCGCGTAGGGCACGATGATCGCGAGGATCAGGAACGAGCCGGTGTTGAAGATGAACTGGGTGATGAATACCGGCCGCAGCAAGGCGTGATGAAAGACGAACGCGGCGCCTTCCCGGATGTCCTGAAGCGGATGACGAGTGGGCAAGGTCTGTCGCGCGGGCTCATAAATGCCTGCCAGCAGCACCACAGCAATGATCGACAGTGCGGCGGCAAAGCCGAACGCAGGCGCAGCGCCGACCCATCCCACCAGCACGCCGCCAAGCGCAGGTCCGCTGGCAAATGCAACCGTGCGCGCCAGTTCGATGCGCGCATTAGCGGCCGGCAGCAATGAGGACGACACCAGCGACGGTACCAGCGACGGCGCGGCAACGCTGTAAGCGACCGTTCCGCACACTGCTACAAATCCGAGCAGGGCGAGCAGGGGTAGCGTCAATAGCTTGAACCATATCAACGCCAAGATCGCGAGCAGCGCAGCCGCCCGCAGCGCCTCTGAGCCCGCCATCAGCCAGCGCCGCGAGAAGCGGTCGGCCAGGTAGCCCGCGGGGATCGCGAACAGGATGAACGGCAGCGTCAGCGCGGTCTGTAACAGGCCGGTTTCGCCTTCGCCAACGCCAAGCATGAGAACGGCGACGATCGGCGCGGCCGCAAGCGCGACCTGTTCGGCGGATTGCGCCGCGAGGTTCGACCAGGCGAGGCGGTTGAAGGTCGGGGGCAGATGCGACGGTTGGGCGGACATATGGGATTCCCTTCGGATTACGATCCCGACATTGACCGCCGCCGGACATGCGAACCACCCGCTTCCAGACTGAACGGTGCACGGCCGGCTGGAAGCAACGCCGCCGGTTCTTTCGCTCAGATCGCAAGCGCTAGATGCAGTTGCAAATGAGTTGCAATAAACAAAGATATGGTCCATCATTCAGTCATGGATGCCCGAACACCCGCCTTGCCACCTGAATCGGCCCTGGAATCATCGCAGGGCCATTTTTCTGCGGGTACCGGCTGGCGCTCGCAGGAAACGCCTCGCCGCAGCCTTGAGGAGGTCAATGGCTCCATAGCAGTGCCCACGAGCGGCCACTGGCTCCGTCGCCTGCTGGCCTTCGCGGGACCGGGCTACATGGTCTCGGTGGGGTACATGGACCCCGGCAACTGGGCGACCGACCTCGCGGGCGGGGCGCAATTTGGCTACACCCTGCTGTCGGTCATTTTGCTCTCGAACATTATGGCGATCCTGTTGCAGGCGCTGGCCGCGCGGTTGGGTATCGCTACCGACCGCGACCTCGCGCAGGCGTGCCGGGACAGTTTTTCCCGACCGGTCAATTTCATGCTGTGGCTGGCCTGCGAGGCCGCAATCATCGCTTGCGATCTGGCCGAGGTGATCGGCACAGCGATTGCGCTGCAACTGCTGTTTGGCATTCCCCTGATCGGCGGCGCGCTGATCGCGGCGCTGGATGCCTTCCTGCTGCTGTTGTTGATGAACCGGGGCTTCCGTTTCCTTGAAGCGTTCGTGGTTGCGCTGTTGATCGTGATCGCTGCCTGTTTTGCGGTCCAGATCGTTGCCGCGGCGCCTCCAGTTGCAGAAATCTTGCGCGGATTTGCGCCATCGACTGCGATCGTGACCAATCCCGCGATGCTCTACATCGCGATCGGCATCATCGGCGCGACGGTGATGCCGCATAACCTCTACCTGCACTCATCGATCGTGCAGACGCGAGCCTATCCGCGAACCGGCGAAGGCCGCCGGGATGCCATCAAGTGGGCGACTGTAGACAGTACCCTTGCGCTGATGCTCGCGCTGTTCGTCAATGCCGCGATTTTGATCGTGGCCGCCGCGACATTTCACAAGAGCGGCCACGCTGATGTAGCCGAGATCGGCGAGGCCTTCAAACTGCTATCGCCGTTGCTTGGTCTCGGAATCGCCTCGACGCTGTTTGCGATCGCGCTGCTGGCTTCCGGCATCAATTCCACAGTAACCGCGACGCTGGCAGGCCAGATCGTGATGGAGGGATTTCTTCGCTTGCGTATGCCGATGTGGGCGCGCCGGCTGGTGACCCGCGGCATTGCAATCGTTCCGGTGATCGTCGTCACGGCCCTGTATGGCGAACATGGCACGGGACGGCTGCTGGTTCTCAGTCAGGTCATTCTGTCGATGCAATTGCCGTTCGCAGTGATCCCGCTGGTGCGGTTCGTCTCGGACAAGAACAAGATGGGAGAATTCGCGATTTCCCGCGCCTGGACTGTGGCTGCCTGGCTGGTGGCAGGTATTATTGTGATCCTGAACGTAAAGCTGCTGTTCGACACGATCGCCGGTTAGACGGAGACCGACTAATCCTGTGGCTCGCTTAGTGTGTCGCCCCCAGCGTCGACGCGCAGCCAGCCCGAAGGGGCAAGACGCTGCTGCGGCAGGAAGCGGCCTTTGTAATCCATCTTTCGCGAACCTTCGATCCAGTAGCCAAGATAGACGTAGGGCAGGCCGAGCCGCCGCGCGCGCGTGATGTGATCAAGGATCATGAAGGTGCCGAGCGAGCGGCTTTCTTCATCCGGTTCGAAAAACGAATAGACCATCGACAGTCCGTCGCTGAGCACGTCGGTCAGCGCCACGCCCACCAGATCGTGCCCGCGCCCGGTGATGCCGGTATCCGGGCCACGCCTGCGATATTCAACGATACGGGTCTCGACGTGACTATCTTCGACCATCATCGCGTAATCGAGCACGGTCATGTCGGCCATACCGCCGTGACGATGGCGCTGATCGAGATAGGCGCGAAACACCGAATACTGCTCCGACGTAGGAACAGCGCTGCGCAGTTCGCCGACGATATCCGCATTGCGGGCCAGGATTTTACGAAAGTTGCGCGACGGGCGGAATTCGTTGGCGATCACCCGCACGGACACGCAGGCCCGACACTGATCGCAGGCCGGGCGGTAGGCGATCGACTGACTGCGGCGAAAGCCGCCATGGGTGAGAAGGTCATTTAGGTCGCCGGCCTTGTCGCCGACGAGATGCGTAAAAACCTTGCGCTCGCTGCGGTCGGGCAGATACGGACACGGCGAAGGTGCCGTCAGATAAAATTGCGGGGTGTCGCGCGAGTGCTGGGTCACGGCGGCCTTGTCAGTCTCCGAAGCAGTTCACTGCGAGCATCGCGCCCCCGGCGCCGACCGTCAATCCGGTCCCGACTATCAATACGTCCGGGAGGGTTGGGCCGCCGGCACGCGAATCGAATTGTTGATGACGACGGTTCCCAGCAGCATGTCATGCAGCAACCGGCGGCGTCCATTGAACAGGCCGACCAGGAGAATCAGCGGTGTGAAGAAGGACACCGAGAGCCAGAACAGCACGGCATGTGCGGCGCCCAGCACGAAATAACTTGGCGCGCCGTACCAGGTTCTCATTTCGAGATCCATGACACGCATGCCGATGGTGGCCGAATGCGGGCCGCCTAGCGAGGCGCCATAGTAGACGACGGCCCAGATTAGGGAGGCGGGATACACCAGCCAGAACAGCGCCCAGCCTAGCCCCAGCGTGACCACGCCGAACACCACGATGAAGATCACCCCGAGGATTACGGGAATCGACAGCACCACAAGATCGATCAGAAACGCAAAAAAGCGCCGCGTCAGAACGCCACGGAATAGCTCAGGCTGCATCCAGGGGTCGAAGGCATGCGGCTGGAACTCGGCCGAGCGTCCGCCATTCACTTTGCTTGAGCTACTGTCGGTCAAAGCCAGTCCTCCGTGATACATCCTCGCCGCATCCGAAATGGCGATGCTCTACCCAGCTTGCAAGGCCTCGCAACCGTTACGGAACTGCAATGATCGCGGGCGATTCGCGACGAAACGTCAGCCTTGTTGCTTCAACTTCTCGGCCGCCGCAGGCGCAAAATAGGTGAGTACGCCGTCGGCACCGGCGCGCTTGAAGGCCACGAGGCTTTCCATCATGGCGCGGTCGCCGTCGATCCAGCCGTTGCCGGCAGCGGCGGCGATCATCGCGTACTCGCCCGACACCTGATAGGCGAAGGTCGGCATGCCAAATGTATCTTTCACCCGGCGCACCACGTCGAGATACGGCATCCCGGGTTTTACCATCACCATGTCGGCGCCCTCGGCGATGTCGAGTTCGACTTCCCGCAACGCCTCGTCGGAGTTGGCGCTGTCCATCTGGTAGGTACGCTTGTCGCCGGTGAGCGTCTTGGCCGAGCCGATGGCGTCGCGGAATGGCCCGTAGAACGCCGACGCATATTTCGCCGCGTAGGCCATGATCTGCACGTCTAGAAAGCCCGCATCATCCAGCGCTTCGCGGATCGCGCCGACGCGGCCATCCATCATGTCGGACGGCGCAATGATGTCGCAGCCGGCTTCCGCCTGTACCAGCGCCTGCTGGACCAGCACTGCGACGGTTTCGTCGTTGAGGATCCTGCCATCCTCGATCAATCCGTCGTGGCCGTGACTGGTGAAGGGATCGAGCGCCACATCGCAGAGCATGCCGAGCTCGGGAAATTCCTTCTTGATGGCGCGAACCGACTTGCACACCAGATTATTGGCATTGAGCGCTTCGCTGCCGGTGTCGTCGCGCAGGGATGGATCGATGTAGGGAAACAGCGCGATGCAGGGGATGTTCAGCTTCATCGCGCGTTCGGCATCGCGCACGCATTGATCGACGCTGAGGCGCTCAACGCCGGGCATCGAGGCGACCGGCGTCCGCTTGTTGTTGCCGTCGACCACAAACAACGGCCAGATCAGGTCGTCGGCCGTGAGAACGTTTTCGCGAACCAGCCGACGAGCCCATTCCGCCTTGCGATTGCGGCGCGGCCGCGTCACCAGATCGAGGGCGGGGGCGGAGAGGGCAGCCTCGCGGCGGGGTGCATCCCGCATTTCAATGGGACGCCCGAATTTGATCGCCATGTTGCCGACACTCCCGAAGGCCAGAAACGGATTGGATTGTTCCAATTCTAGCACCCGGATTCGGCTTCGTCACCGCGCTCGTGCGCCCAACCCAATACAATTGATTTTACGGTCCCAAACGGTCATGAATCGGCTCCACTTACCGCTGCCCCCGGCTACGAGCACCCATCCTGATGTCTGAAACCTCATCGCGCGATCAGACGCCGCGAGACAACGCCATGTCGGTGGCGGCGATCTCGTCCGCGCGGACGGAAACGGGCGAGAATGTCTGGACCGGGCGATTGGTGCTGTTCCTGCGCATCATGGCGGTGCTGTCGGTTGCCAAGGGGCTCTATCACTGGGCTCAGGTGACCGGCTTTGTCGGCGGCGAGGACGAGGCCTTTGAAAACCAGGCCATGGCCTGGCAGACGGCGACGGTTTATTTCGCGGTTATCGAATTGGTGGCCGCCGTGGGCTTGTGGCTCGCGACGCCATGGGGCGCCGTCGTGTGGCTTACCACCGTCGTATCCATGGCCGTGATCGAGCTGATGTTCCCGGCGATCTATGGCGGCAATCTCGTGATCGTCGGCTTCGAAGCGGTAATGCTTGCGCTGTACCTCGCGCTGGCGTGGATGGCTGCGCGCGAACGGCCGCCATAGCGTCAGGCCATGGCGATCGAATGACGTGAGCCTCGACAAGAAGGCCTCGTAAAACGGGAGGGTGGCTTGAACGCACTATACTCAGGGGGAACCGTCGGCGGCCTCATCATCGGTGCTGTTGCACGGTTTGGCGACCGGCCCGCGATCGCCGACGACACCGTGCGATGGAGCTATTGCGAACTCGGTGATGCGATCGGCAAATTCATTTCGATGTTTCGATCAGCCGGCCTGATGAAGGGCAACGCGTTGTCGATTCTGTCCAGCAATCGCGCGGAGACCTGGGCTGCGATCTGTGCCGCGACGGTGATGGGAATGCGCTATACGCCGCTGCATCCGCTGGCAGCCGAGGACGACCATGCTTTCATCGTCGCGGATGCCGAGATCGACGCGCTGATTGTCGAGGCCGACAAGTTCGCCGCACGCGGCGCGACGATCAAGGCGCGCACTCCCTCGCTGAAGCATCTGTTGTCGTTCGGGCCGATGAAGGGCGCCATCGATGTCCGCGACGGGTTTCGCAACACGGCCGCCGCACCGCTCATCGACGATAGTGAAACCGACGAGATCGTATGGCTCGCTTATACCGGCGGCACCACAGGCCGCTCGAAGGGCGTCATCCTTCCGCACCGCTGCATGGTCGCAACGGCGCTGGCGGTCTATTCGGACTGGGATTGGCCTGCCGATATCCGCTACCTGGCGGCGACCCCGATCAGCCACGCCGCCGGCGTCAACATGTATCCGATCATGATGCGCGGCGGTTTTACGCGTCTGGTGCAGGGGTTCGAGCTAGAGGCTTACTGCCGTGTGATCGCCGAAGAACGAATCAATACGCTCTTTCTCGTGCCGACCATGATCTATGCACTGATCGATGCAGCCGCCGTGCGCTCGCGTTACGACATGAGCTCGCTTGAGATGATTGTCTATGGCGCTGCGCCCATGTCGCCGGATCGGTTACGCGAGGCAATCGGGATCTTCGGCCCCGTCTTTGTGCAACTCTATGGCCAGACCGAGGCGCCGCAATGCATCACGTCATTGCGCAAAATCGATCACGATTTGGACAATCCAAGCCGGCTCGGTTCGTGCGGCCGGCCCAATCCGCTTGTTGAGGTCAGGCTGCTCGATAGCGATCTGAACGAAGTCCCGATCGGCGCGCCCGGCGAAATCTGCGTGCGCGGCCCGCAAGTGATGGGTGGCTACTGGAAACGTCCGGACGCGACGGCGGAAGCGTTTCGCGGCGGTTGGCTGCACACCGGCGATGTCGCCGTCAAAGACGCCGAAGGCTATCTCTATATCGTCGACCGCACCAAGGACATGATCATCTCCGGCGGCTTCAACATCTATCCGCGCGAAGTCGAGGATGCATTGATGGCGCATCATGCCGTTGCATCGGCGGCGGTGATCGGCATTCCCGACGAAAAGTGGGGGGAGGCGGTAAAAGCCTTTGTCGTACTCAAGCCTGGCGCCAACAACAGCGCGGCGGAATTGCAGGCGCACGTCAAGGAAAAGCGCGGAGCACCGTGGTCGCCGAAATCGATCGACTTTATCGACGCGATTCCGGTGACCGGACTTGGGAAAATCGACCGCAAGGCGCTGCGCGCGCCGTACTGGACAGGACAAAGGCGCGGGGTTGCGTGAAACCTGACGACGAAGCGTCAAATTTTTCGAAAATTTTCTGCGGTAAGAATTCAGTCACCCTAACGCGGAGGTCATCTACATTGACCGAATGTTTCGAATTCGAACGGTGCTGTTCCTGAATGCGACAGACAGGGCAGACGAAGCGTGAACAGGACCGCCACACCGTCAATGAAAGGTTGCAAAAAGCCCTTGTATGACGGGCTTAATCCGCGATTCACTCTCTTAAATTCATGATCTCTTTATTGTCTTATTTAAGCTGATCTTCAAACGCCTCCCCTAAGTTCTGGCTATCAGGCGGGACACAAGTTTCGTCGAATAAGTCGATAAAAACGACAACAGGGGAATGTCATGATGAAAGCCGTTGCGAAGGCTCACGAGCCCGCCGAACAGGTTGCCGGCCAGGCGCCGGTCCAGCCGCTCTATCTCGAAGCATTGACCTTGGTCGAGCGGCTGCATCGCCGTCTGCTCGATGTCATCAAGGACGAGTTCGATCGCCGCGGTCGCGCCGACATCAATTCGGTGCAGGCACTTCTGCTTTACAACATCGGCGACAAGGAATTGACCGCCGGCGAGTTGCGCACGCGCGGCTACTACCTCGGCTCCAACGTTTCCTACAACCTGAAGAAGCTCGTCGAACTCGGCTTCCTCGATCATCAGCGCTCGCGCGTGGATCGCCGCTCGGTTCGCATTCGGTTGACCGCGCAGGGCCAGGAAATCCGCAAGATCGTCGACGCTCTTTATCAAAAGCACGTCAAGACGGTGGAGCAGGTCGGCGGCATTTCGAACGAGGAGTTCGCGACGCTGAACAAGTCGCTGCATCGCCTCGAGCGCTTCTGGACCGACCAGATCCTCTATCGCCTCTGAGTTTTCTCCGGGACAGGGCGAAGCCGGCGCGAAGATCGGCAGCCCGTTCTCCGGATGTTTTCAAACCCCATCGCGACATTCCTCCATTCGGCGCACCTGCTTCGTTGATTCGAAGCGGGTGCGTTGTTGTTTCTCGCAAATTGATCCGAAACCGATGGAACTTAAATCCGGTTGGGAACTTATTTGTTCGCATCGGAGGACGGAAAGCTATGCTGGTCGAGCGCGGCTTGCGGGTCATGAACGTTGAAACCGTTGGCGAAGCCTACGCCATCGCAGCGAATTACCTTCGCCGGAGCGGTGCCATCACCGAAAGCATCGCGATCAACGACCATCTTCTCCAGATCATCGTGGGGATATTCCACGGTGGGGAGAGCAACCGTATCAAGCTGGCAAACAAGGCCATCGCACGGTTTGAGATCAATCCTTCGGCCTAACTACAACGCGAGGATATTATGAACGCCGCCATCGATCGGATCATGATGACTTATGACCTTCTGCTGAACCGCACCGCCGCGGCCAGCGCAGAAGCGCGTAGCAAGGTGACTGATTACATCAATATGCTGGTGGAAGCCGGCGAAAAGGATCCGCATCGGCTCGCGGTCTGCGGCCTGACTTACTTGCGTGAACTGGACGGCAGCACCGATTCCGTCAAGGCCGGCTATACGGGGATGTAATCCCGGACCTCTCGTCCGTCATTTCGGCTCGTGTTTCGCTTGATCTCAGCGACAAACGCTCTGCGTTTGCGCGAGGAATGACCGGAGAGCGTCTCGAGCCCGGCTTAAACCTAATTCAAATTTCAAACAGCACGCGCTTTCATCCCGCAACTCCTGCGAGCCCGAGGTGCGCTTTCACTTCACCCCTCGAAACATGAGGGGCAGGGAGCGCCGAGAGGCGCGCCTTGATCGTAGTGCCGCAGCGTGATCTCCGGATCGCCGGACACCAGAGGCCGCGGAAACGCCTTCCGGCGCTCCCTTCCGGCGATTTTGGGTTTTGGGACCGCGCTTCCGGGTACAGGCTGTGGGCGAACTTCTGCCCGCGCATCCCGCGGATTTCTCCGCGTTCGCCTGCACCGCGTCCAGCCAACCTGTGGCAGACCCCCGTAGTGGGGCCGGGCGGTGACCTGAAACCTCCCGGGCTTGTGCTTGCGAGGCACGCACGCGGGACGCCGTATCCTGTTCCGCCTTCAAGACGCCTCTAGAAAG
>JBEPUM010000010.1:0-39791 GCA_041691515.1 Pseudomonadota bacterium
TCATGTTTCGAGGGGTGAAGTGAAAGCGCACCTCGGGCTCGCAGGAGCTGCGAGAATGCGAAAGTGTGGCTGTTTGACAATTGAATCAGATTTTGAGCTAACGCGTAGCTATATAGTTTGCGTCATTCCGGGGCGCGAGTGGAATCCATAACCCCTGTGACTGCTTTTGTCCGAAACATCGGCACCGGCAGTATGGATCCCCGCCCCCCGTGCGCAATTGCGCACTAGGCGGGGGTGACGGCTGACTAAGTGGTAACGCACCGGTTATCTAGCCGTGCGCCGTTGCTCTCACAACAATCCCGTTTCCTCTCCCTCCGCCTGCTCGATCAACGCTTCCGTCGCAACGGTGCTGCTGCGCGGCACCAGGAATATCATGGTTGCAGCGCAGGCAGCCGACAGCACCAGCAGGGCGATGTTGAGGGGCAGGGGCGTTGCAAAATGGCCGCCAAGGTATGCGCCGAATTGCGAGCACAGCGAGCCGAAGCCCATTTGCAGAAATCCCATCGCGCCGGAAGCGGTGCCCGCAGCCGAGGGGCGGATGCTGAGCGCGCCCGCGGCCGAATTCGACATCACGAAAGCATTGGCGAACATGATCAGCATGTGCGTGATGAACAGCCACGACGGCACCTGGTTCAGTCCGGCAAATCCCCAGATCACGTTGAGCGCGGCACCTGCGATTTGCAGGGCGAGGCCGAACCAGATCAACCGATCGAGCGTGTGATGTGGCGCGAACCGCACGCAGCAGAGGTTGCCGATCAGGTAAGCGATGCCGGATGTCGCAAACCACGCGCCGTATTCGATGGTGCTGCGGCCCATCTGAGTGACCACAACATAAGGTCCCGCGCCTGCGAACACGAAGATGATCGCCGACGCCAGCACCTGGCACAGCACGTAGCCGACGAAGGCGCGGTTCGAGAGCAGGATGCGCGCATCACGCAGGAAGCCGCTCTCGGCCGTTGCGTCGGTGCGGCGGCGGGTTTCCGGCAGTGCGACTGCGATGCCCGTGACGATCAGGATAGAAGCGATGGTGGTCGCGTAGAAGATGGCGCGCCAGCCGAGCGTGGTCTGCAACAGGCCGCCAGCCAGCGGACTCAGCAACTGGCCGATCATCAGCGCCGCGACCACGAGGCTGATCATGGCGCCGACCCGCTCGCGCGGATAGAGATCCCTGATGATCGCGCGCGCGATCACCATGCCGCTGGCGCCGCCCCGCGCCTGGAAAAACCGCGCTACAATCAGTTGCGGCAGGCTCTCGGCGAAGATGCAGCCGACGCTGGCAACCACCATCAAGGCGATGCCGCCGAGCAGGATCGGCCGGCGGCCATAGCGATCCGACAGCGGCCCCATCAGGATCTGCGAAAAGGCGAGGCCGACCATGTACAGCGACACCGTCATCTGCGCGATCGAGATGTCGCTTCCGAACGCGGTGACGAGAACGGGGAGCGCCGGCACCAGCATATACAGCGAGACCGGCGCGAGCCCGGTCATCAGCACCAGCAACAGCAACACGGTGCGCGACGGCGGCTCGCCGGCTGGCGTAGGTGACATCTTTGATCGGTCGCCGGTGACCCCGTGCATAAGCCTGATATCGGTTCCAGTCTGCTTCGATGATGCGAAGCGACTGTAGCGATATGCGATATCCGTATCGTGCAATACGGCCATTTCGGAATGCGGCTATTCGCTAGCCGGGCGCGTGGCCTTCCAGCGGCAGCGGTTCCGTGGCCGCGTCGAGCCAGACCTTGGTAGCTTCATCGAGGTTGGGCCGCACCTCGCGGCGAACGCGGGCGTGGTAATCGTTGAGCCAGAGCACTTCTTTCTTGCTGATGCGGCGGTCGATCAGCCTGCGATCGATCGGCGCCAGCGTCAGGGTCTCGAAGGCGTTCATGGGTTTTTCGGCCCCTGGAATATCCGCAGGCACGACCAGTTCGAGATTCTCGATCCGAATGCCGAACGCATCACGCTTGTAGTAGCCGGGCTCGTTGGAGAGGATCATGCCGCGCTTCAGCGGCGTGGTCCCGAGCTTCGAAATCCGCGCCGGTCCCTCGTGCACCGAGAGATAACTGCCGACGCCGTGACCGGTGCCGTGCTCGAAGTCGATCCCGGCGTGCCAGAGAAACTGCCGCGCCAGCGTATCGAGCTGCGCGCCGGTGGTGCCGTCGGGAAACACCGCGCGCGCAATCGCGATGTGGCCGCGCAGCACCCGCGTAAAGCGGTCGCGCATCTCGTCGGTAGGCTGACCAATGGCGATGGTGCGGGTAACGTCGGTGGTGCCGTCTTCGTACTGCGCGCCGGAATCGATCAGCAAGAGATCGCCGGGTTCAATGCGGCGATTGCTCTTGCGCGTGACACGGTAGTGCACGATGGCGCCGTTCGGTCCGGTACCCGCGATGGTGGGGAACGACACGTCCTTCAATGCGCCGGTCTCGCGGCGAAAGGTTTCCAGCGCCTCGACGGCGTCAATCTCCGTGAGCGTGCCCTTCGGCGCTTCGCGATCGATCCAGGCGAGGAAGCGCGCCAGTGCCACGGCGTCGCGCTGGTGCGCGGAGCGGGTGCCCGCGATCTCGGTCGTGTTCTTCACGGCCTTGAGCAGCGCAACCGGGTCGCTGCCGCGTACCGGCTTGCCCCCGGCGGCTGTGATCAGGCGGGCCAGCGCGTCGGCGGCGGTTGCCGTATCGAGTGCGATGGCTTTGCCGGACGCGGCCAGTTCAGCGAGCGCTGGAGACAGTGCATCCGGTTCCTTGACGTCGGCGCTGCGCTCGAGGTGATCCCGGCTGCTATTGGAAAGTTTTCGATGGTCGATGAAGATCGTTGGGCGGCCGTCCTTTGGCACCAGCGCATAGGACAGCGGCAGCGGGGTATGCGAGACGTCGGCGCCACGGATGTTGAAGGTCCACGCCACCGCGTGCGAATCCGACAGCACCAGCGCATCGACGCCGAGTTTTGTCATCTCGGTGCGGATCCGGTTGAGTTTGTCGGCCTCGGCTTCGCCTG
The DNA here is from genome assembly GCA_041691515.1 of Pseudomonadota bacterium. GTDB lineage: Bacteria > Pseudomonadota > Alphaproteobacteria > Rhizobiales > Xanthobacteraceae > Nitrobacter. Next base: position 2,992 of record JBEPUM010000010.1, read on the forward strand.
AAAACTGCGCGCCGTGGATGGCGACCGGTCCGAGCGGCGGTTCGGGGCGATCGGTCCACACGCTATCGACCGGGTTGCTGTCGACGGCAACCAGTTCGGCTCCGGCCTTGGCGCACGCCGCAGCCAACCGCTCGGCGGCGGCCGAGGTATGCAGCCACGGATCGAATCCCAGACGGTCGCCTGCCGCGAGATGCGCGGTGAGCCAGCTTTCCGGGGGAGGATCGACCAGCGACACGATACTCCATGCCTCGGTGTCCACCTGTTTCGCGGCCTGCAAGGTGTAACGGCCATCGACAAAAACCGCGGCGGTCTTGAGCAGGACGGCTGCCATGCCGGCCGAGCCGGTGAAGCCGGTGAGCCAGGCCAGCCGCTCGTCGGAGGGCGGTACGTATTCGTTCTGTTGCTGATCGGCGCGGGGAATCACAAAACCCGTCAGGTGCCGCCGCGCCAGTTCTTCGCGAAACGCAGCGAGACGGGCGGTCAGCGCCACGCCGCCTTCGGGCTCTTCGAATGTCTGGAAATGGGCTTCGAACATTGTCTGGCTATCCTAGGATCAGGGAGCGAGGGCCGCAACGCGGGGCGTATCGCCTCAATTTGGCATGACTTATGCTACAAAATACTAGGTGGCGTTAGACCGGCAGGAATGATTTGCTGGCAGAAACCAGCCTTCAAAAACCTGCCCGGGGAAATTCAAGGAGTGTCTCAACTCAACGCTGAGGGGATACGCCATGCCTGTCTTTACGTTTGAGAAGATATCGCCGTCCGCGCCACCCGAGCCGGTTCCTGTCATGCCCGAACCCAGGCAGCGCGGCGTCATCGCGCAGTTTTTTGGCCGTTTTGCCGAAGCGCGCGTTCAACGCAAGATTCAACGAAAGACCGGGGGCGTGATCGCGCGCAACGACGATATGTTTGAAAAGCCAGCGCGAGACTAGCAGCCAGCGTCGTCAGCGGCGATGCTGCATCAGCAGGCTGCACCATCCGTCGATCCGGATTTGCCGGATCAGAATCACGCCGTTTGCTCGATGGGCCGCGATTACGCCGCGGGTCTGATGCGGCAACAAGCCTGACAGGATCACCATGGCATCGGGCGCAAGGTGAGCAGCCATGGCGGGCGCCATCTGCCGCAGCGGATTGGCCAGAATATTCGCCAGCACCAGATCGAACGGCGCGCGCATCCGGAACTGCGGCGCGGCAAATCCTGTCGCGCAGATCGACTCGACGAGATCTCCGACGCCATTCAACCGCGCGTTTTCAGCAGCGACAACAGCCGAACGCGGGTCGATGTCGCTCGCCAGCACACGCCGGCGCAGCGCCTTGGCCGCGGCGATCGCAAGGACGCCGGTGCCGGCGCCGAGATCGAGAATCCGCCGTGGCATCTTGCTGCGCAGCACATGATCGAGCAGCAACAGACAGCCGCGCGTGGTGCCGTGGTGACCGGTGCCGAACGCCAGCGCGGCTTCGATCTCGATGCCGAGCTTGTTGGGCGGCACGTGCGCCCGATCGTGCTGGCCGTGTACGATGAAACGGCCGGCGGCGACCGGCACCAGGCCTTCGAGGCTGGCCTTAACCCAGTCTTTCGCGGCGATGGTATCAAAGATGATGGTTTGCGCGATGTCGTCGCTGGCGGCCAGCGCGACCAATGACCGGATTCGCTCCTCGTCGGGCGGATCGGCGAAGTGCACCGTGACGTCCCAGCGCCCGTCGCTCCGCTCGAACGCGGAGACGGCGGCCTCGCCGTCGTCAAGACTTTCGTTCAGGATATCCGTGACCTGCCGCGCGGTTCGCTCGTCGCCGATGGCGAAAGTGGCGCGGCTGGTCGCAGGCGTAACGATGTCGGTCATCGGGGGTCCGGCGGTGGAGGAGGGGCGCGGATATCCCTATCCCGCGGCGTGCTGAGAAACTACCCCGTATCCGGTAGTGTCTCAGTTTGAAATTTGGCCTTGTATCTCACCCTTGGCTGAAACAAACGGCTATGATTGCTTAGCGCAAAGCATAGGCTAGCTCTGTGAAATTCATAAGATCGACCGTCCCAATCCCAATTTTGTTCGCATCCATTGGCGTGCCTATTTTTGCGCTGTTTGACCTTTTGACGAGGAGACTCCTTAGCCAGTTCATTAATGGTACTGGCAACGCCGCACTAGCGTCAGCCTTCTTGGGAGGTTTGATGGGTTATTCGATTGGCTGGTTTGTTGTCAAAAAGTGCGGACTCAGTCGCAGCGCGACGGCCTATGACGTAGATGCCGCCGTTAACAAAAAGAGCCAAAATGCCCAGAGGCCCTAAAGGCGAGAAACGCCCAGCCGATGCCATCGGCAATGCCGTCATGATCGCTAGAAATCGTCACTGGCGAGATCGACGACCTCACCACGGATGACGGCAAGAACGCCGCCGCCGTGGCGCTGGGGCGTATGGGTGGCAAGGCGCGGGCGGCGCGGATGCCCGCCCGAAAAAGGACGGAGATCGCTCGAAAGGCGGCTCGCTGCCGGTGGGCTTGATCGAAGGTCGATCAGTCTTCGGTGCTCACGCCATCCACCGCTTATCAACAGCCAGTCCACAGCTTATGCACAGCCTGCCAACGCCGAAAATCAATCCCGCAAGGGTCTCGTCGACCTGCGCTGCCGCGAAGGGCTTGCCAGTCCGGCGACGCACAACATCACCAGTCCGCAGCCAATCAGAAAAATGTAGGACGTTTCGATCATGGCTCTTTCCCCAGCACCGCCAGATAAAATGTGATGGAGGGTGTTGAGTGTTTCTTAAGGCGACGGCATCGCTCGCCATCACGGTTAATGCGACCGTGGCTCGGCGGAAGGGTTAATCGCCGGTAGGACCTGCGTTCAAATGCGAGCGAAATCGCGGCAGGGATTTTAGAAATCCGCGCGTAGGGATGTCCCCAAGCAGAATGCGGGGGCGTCATGGAATTCCAGGGCATCGACATCGAGCCGTCCGGAAGTAGATCCGGGATCGCGGCCAAAGACATCATGTGGGCGTTCGGCATCAGCGCCGTTGTGCTCGGTTTGACGCCGGTGCTCGCGGTCTATGTCCTGCTGATCGCTTGAATAGGTCTAGCCGCGCGCGAACAGCGCCCGATGATCTCGCAGAATAGTCCGCGCGGCGTTATGGCCGGGTGCGCCGGTGACACCGCCGCCGGGATGCGCGCCGGATCCGCAATGATAGAGGCCTTTCAGCGGTCCGCGATAATCCGCATGGCCGAGCATGGGCCGCGCCGAGAACAACTGGTTCAGCGTTAACGCGCCGTGAAAGATGTCGCCGCCGAGCAGTCCGAACTCGCGCTCGAGATCGAGCGGCGACAGGACCTGGCGGCCGATCACGCTGGCGGCGAAGCCCGGCGCGTAATGGTCCACGGTTGCGATCATGAGGTCGGCGACCTCTTCGCGATGGTCGTCCCAGGATGCGCCATCGGGCAATTGCGGCGCCACGTGCTGACAGAACAGGCTCGCTACATGCTGACCCGCCGGGCTGAGCGAGTCGTCGATGACCGAGGGGATCAAGAGTTCGACCACCGGTTCGCGGCTCCAGCCGGAGTGTCGCGCATCGTGCCAGGCGTGATCCATGTAGCCGAGGCTGGGTGCGATGATGATGCCGGCGCTAAGGTGGTCGCCGGGGCCGGGCAGTGCGGAGAACGAGGGAAGAGCGGATAGCGCCACGTTCATCCGGAAGGTCCCGGAGCCGTTGCGCCAGCTTTTGATGCGCTCCAGAAATGCCGAGGGCAGCGTCTCTGCGGGCAGCAGGCCTGTATAGAGCAGCTTTGGATTGACGCTGGAGGCGACATATCTCGCACGAATGGTGCGGCCGTCATCAAGGATCACCCCTGTCACACGCTCGCGCTCGACGATGATCTCACGCACGCCGGCGCCGGTCTCGATCTCGGCGCCATGCGTGCGCGCCGAGGCGGCCATCGCCTGGGTGATCGCGCCCATGCCGCCGATCGCGTGACCCCACACGCCCTTCTTGCCATTCACCTCGCCGAAGGCGTGGTGCAGCATCACGTAAGCCGAACCGGCGGCGTAAGGACTGGCATAGTTGCCGACGATGGCATCGAAGCCGAACAGCGCCTTGACCAGATCGTTTTCGAAGCGGTCGTCGAGCATGTCACCGGCCGAGCGTGTAAACAGATCGAGCAGGCTGCGCTGTTGCTCAAGCGAGAGGCCGCGCAAGATTCCGGCGGTGCTGATCGCGTTGACGATCTCGTGCGCGGCGTTGAGCCCGAACCCTGCAACGAGGTTCGGCGGCGCACGCAGCACGAACTGCCGGATCACATCGGCGATCTCTTCCAACTCCCGCATGAAGCCGCCGATCGCGCCGGCATCGCGTGTACTCAGGGCGGTCACCGATTGCGCGGTGCGGCCTTCGCCGGTGAGAAGGTGGCTTCCATCAGGGGCGGGCAGGAAGTTCTGGGCACGGCGTTCGATGATCTTCAGTCCGTAGTCATGTAGCCGCAAGTCAGCGATGACTTTCGGATTGAGCAGACTGATGGTGTAGGCCGCGACCGAATTGCGGAAGCCGGGATGGAATTCTTCCGTCACAGCCGCGCCGCCGACCACCTTGCGGCGGTCCACCACCTTGACCCGCAAGCCACCCATCGCGAGATAAGCCGCGCAGGTGAGGCCGTTGTGGCCGGCGCCAATGATGACAACGTCGGGGTCTGACATCCGCTTCAAACTCCGTGGACCGGTGTTCCGTTCGGCTGCCGTTCAGCTTCGGAAGCGCCCTTTATGGGAAACGGCGAGGGGCTGCACAAGTCCAACCGGCTGATGCAGGGGCTGTGTTGCCCCTGTCGCAGGCCTGTGTTCCACTTCCCCTTCGGCAGCCTTGCCGTATCCCTTCGCCGGCGATGACCGGCCTGCAGCAGCCGGAGCCTTCATGACTTCGCCGATGCCATCCCCCGAACCGGGCCAGCGTTCGGGTTCTCCCAACAGGCTTGTCCTTATCGTTTATACCGCCGCGATTTTTACAAGCGCGCTGCTGTTGTTCTCGGTGCAGCCGTTGTTCACGAAAATGGTGCTGCCACGGCTCGGCGGTTCGCCGGCGGTGTGGTCGGTGGCGATGGTATTCTTCCAGTCGCTGCTGCTCGGCGGTTATGCCTACGCGCATTACCTGATGAAGCTGCGTAATCGGATGGTGCCGGTCGCAATCCATCTGGTGCTGCTTGTCGTTGCGCTTCTGACGTTGCCGCTGTCAATTGCGGGCGGCTGGGGCGAACCGCCGTCGAGCGGCTACGCGTTCTGGCTGCTGGCGCTGTTCGCGGTCTCGATCGGGCTGCCGTTCTTTGCACTGGCCGCCAACAATCCACTGCTGCAGGCGTGGTTCGTGCGCACCGGCCATCCCGACGGGCCGGATCCTTACTTTCTCTACGCTTCGTCGAATATCGGTAGCTTCCTGGCGTTGTTGTCCTATCCGGTGCTGCTGGAGCCGATGCTGACGCTGCGGACGCAGAACCTGATCTGGACCGGCGGCTATGGTGTTCTGATCCTGCTGATCGCGGGATGCGGCGTGTTGTTGCTGCGTTCGCCGCCGGTCGCAACTGTCGCAACCGATGATGATGTCGGCGCTCCCGCGCCGGAGTGGGCGCTGCGCCTGCGCTGGATTTTCCTGGCCGCGGTGCCATCGGGGTTGCTGATCGCGGTGACCGCGCACATTTCGACCGACGTCGCTGCGGCGCCTCTGCTGTGGGTACTGCCGTTGTCGCTGTATCTGCTGACGTGGGTGCTGGTGTTCCAGTCACGGCCGCTGTTGCCCCATCGGTTGATGCTGCTGCTGCAGCCGCTGGCGATCGCCGGGGTCGTTATTTTGTTAGCGGTTGGCGGCGAGCAGAACCTGCTGTTGACGCTGGGCGGTCATCAACTCTGTTTCTTCGTCATCGCGATGGCTTGTCACGGCGAGTTAGCACGCACCCGGCCGGCGTCGCGCTATCTCACCGGTTTCTATGTCGCGCTGTCATTCGGCGGCATGGTCGGCGGCCTTTTCGCGGGATTGATTGCGCCGTTCACATTCTCCTGGATCGCGGAATATCCGATCCTGATCGCGCTGGCCGCATTGTGCCGTCCGCCACGGAACGAGGCGATGCCGCGCTGGAGCCGCTGGTACTGGCCGGTTCTTGCGGTCCTTGCGGTGGTCCTCGTTGCGCCTGCATATTTTGGCGTTGCGCCGATGTCGTGGCTCGATGACTACCGGGTATGGATCATCGGCGGGGTAGCCGTGCTGGCCGCGTTGCTCGCTGTGGCGGCTCGGGTGAATCGCTGGAAGGCCGCCGCGACCGTCGTGCTGGCGCTGGCACTGATCCGCATCTATCCCGCCGACGACGGCCGGGTCGAGACCGTCCGCAGCTTTTTCGGGGTTCACAAGATCGTCGTAACGCCGAACGGGCAGTATCACGTGTTGATGCATGGCACGACCATTCACGGTGCGGAGCGCGTGCTGAACAACGACGGTACGCCGATCACCGGGCGGCCCGAGCCGATTTCCTATTATCATAAGGACGGCGGCATCGGGCAGGCCATCGCGGCAATCCGCGAACGCAAGGGCGGTCCGATCCGCGTCGCTGTCATTGGTCTCGGGTCGGGGACGCTGACTTGCTCGTCGCAGCCCGGTGAAAACTGGAAATTCTTCGAGATCGATCAGTCGATGGTCGATACCGCGAAAGATCCGAAGTACTTCACCTACATCAGGAACTGCGAGCCGGATTTGAAGCCGGTGATCGGCGACGCGCGGCTGATGTTCGCGCGGGAGCCCGATGGCGTCTACGATCTGATTATCGTCGACGCGTATTCGTCCGACGCGATTCCGATCCATCTGGCGACCGAAGAGGCCATGGAAATCTACAAGGACAAGCTCGCGCCACACGGGGCGGTGGTGATGCACGTGTCGAACCGGCATCTCGAACTGGCCAGCGTCGTCGTAGGCATCGCCGATGCCAACGATCTCAAAAGCTGGGTCTACAACGAGGATTCAGGCCGCGACAATGAATACATATTTGCCACCAATGTCGTGATCTCTGCGCGAGATGCTTCGGATGTCGGAAAGCTCGCGTCATCGGATAAATGGGCGCTCACCGATCCGACCGAGAACCAGCGGGTCTGGACCGACGACTATTCCAATATCCTGGGCGCGGTGTGGCGTCGTCTCCGCGACGGCGAGGACCAGTAGCGCGTCAGTCGTCCTGATCCGAGAACAGTCCGCGCGGCTGATACGGACGCGGCGCGTAAACTTGCGGCTGGTAGGGTTGCGCATAACCGTAATTGGCTTGGCCGCCATAATACTGCTGCTGAGGAACGTTCTGCGCATCGTAAAGGCGGCGATAGCCGCGCGGCGCGGGATAGCGCTGATCGCTGGAGCTGCCATCCGCGGGATAGATATAACCATCGTCGCCACGAACCACGGCCTGCGGCTGCTGGACAGGCGCGATCCGTTGCGGCGTCAGGTCAACGGGGTTTCCAGCAGCGTCATAGGATTGATAGCCCGGTGCCGGCTCGCGTCGGGCGACATCTGTTTTGCGCTTGCCGCGAGGAACGCGCGCGAGCGCGACACGCGATGATCCGGTCAGCGTGACGGTGGTGTTGAGGACGCCTTCCTTCTGCACCAGAGCATAGAGCGTCGTTGCGTTGGCGCGGGAGATGCGCACGCATCCATGCGAGACGGGGACGCCAAGGCTGCCTTCCGAGAAGGTGCCGTGGATGGCGTGACCGACCTTGGTAAAGAAGATCGAGTGCGGCATTGGCGCATCGTCAAATTCTTTGGAGAAGTGATCGGCTTCCATGCGGAAGGTGCGGAAGCTTCCGTTGGGTGTTTCGTGCGACGGATCTCCGCTGGAGACCGGCCATTGGTAACGCTCGACGCCGTCGACGGAGACGGTCATCTGCTGATTGTCCTTATCGACAAGAATCGACACCTTGGCTTGAGCGACGCTGCCGGCGGCAAGAAACAACAAACCGGTGATCGGAATAAGAAACGTACGCATTTTACCTTGGCCTCGAATGCCGCCTGCCGTCCCCCCGTCGGATATATGCACTCGATTGCGTTTTGCATCCAGTAGCGGGTTCGAGGCATCGTTAATGCGCGAAGCGGCGTAACCAAGGCCGGGATACGGCTAAAAACCATATGGAAGTAGGGTTTTTGCAACAGCCTGTTGCGGTTGACGGGCCACGGAACCATTGGAGGGCAATCACGTTATGCTTACTTCAATTCCGGGGATATGGCCGCCGTGGCCGCAGCAGAGGACATACAGATGAAGACCAAGACCAGTACGTTGCCGACGAAAGCTTCCATCCGGCTGCGTTTCGCAGCAGCGGCGGCGGCGCTGGCTCTCTTATCCATTCCCCATCTGGCGCAGGCACAAGGCGTCATTGGAGGGATGGAGCGCGGTGGCAATCAAGGCGCGCGCGAGGGTAATCGTGCTGCAGGTCCGGTTGGTGGCGTTATCGGAGGTGCGATTGGCGCTGGCGTCGGTGGCGCGGTCGGCGGCGTCAAGGGTGTCCTTGGTATTCCGGATCGCGGCCCGCGTCGTGGTCACCGGTGCCGAGGTTATCGGCGCCACGGCCACTTCCACTGCTATTGATAGAGTTTCGATCAGATGAAGCGCGGCCCGGATCAAACCGGCACCGCGCTTTTTTGTGACCCGGTTACCCAAGCTGCGTTTCAGTTCTTCAGCCGGTATCCGGTCTTGAATATCCACCATACTGCGATCATGCAGATCACGAGGAAGCCGAGTGTCATACTTACACTCAGTGCGACGCTGACATCGGCGATCTCATAGAAGCTCCAGCGGAAGCCGCTGATGAGATACACTACCGGATTAAGCAGAGTGATCGTCCGCCAGCCCGACGGCAGCATGTTGATCGAATAGAAGCTGCCACCGAGGAATGTCAGCGGGGTGACCACCAGCATCGGGATCATCTGCAACTTCTCGAAACCGTCGGCCCAAATTCCAATGATGAAGCCGAACAGGCTGAAGGTCACAGCCGTCAGCACCAGAAACGTCAGCATCCATATGGGATGATGGATGTGTAGCGGCACGAACAGGCCCGCGGTTGCCAGAATGATCAGGCCCAGAATAATCGATTTTGTCGCTGCCGCGCCGACGTAACCCAGCACGATTTCGAAATAAGACACTGGCGCCGAGAGAATTTCGTAAATCGTTCCGACGAATTTCGGAAAGTAGATCCCAAACGATGCGTTGGCGATGCTTTGGGTCAGCACCGACAGCATGATCAGTCCTGGCACGATGAAGGTGCCATAGCTGACGCCTTCGACTTGCGTGATGCGCGATCCGATCGCGGCACCGAAAACCACGAAATACAACGACGTCGAGACAACCGGCGAGACGATGCTTTGCAGCAGCGTGCGCCAGGTGCGCGACATTTCAAACAAATAGATGGCCCGGACAGCTCTGAAGTTCATGTCAGGCCCTCACCAGGCTGACGAAAATGTCTTCCAGCGAACTCTGGGTGGTGTCGAGGTCGGAAAACTTGATGCCGGCATTGCGGAGATCGCTCAACAGGCTGGTGATGCCGGTGCGTTCGCTCTTGGTATCGTAGGTGTAGATCAACTCGTTGCCGCCCTCGGTGAGTTCGAGGCTGTAAGCCGCCAACGGTGTGGGCACGGCATCGAGCTTGCCTTGCAGATGCAGTTTCAGCCGCTTTTTGCCGAGCTTCTGCATCAGCGCGGCTTTCTCCTCGACGAGGATAATTTCACCCTTGTTGATGACGCCGATACGATCGGCCATCTCCTCGGCCTCTTCGATATAATGCGTCGTGAGGATGATTGTGACACCGGCGGACTGCAGTGTTCGCACCACATCCCACATGCCCTTGCGCAACTCGACGTCCACGCCGGCGGTGGGTTCGTCGAGAAACAGGATTTGCGGCTCGTGAGAGAGCGCTTTCGCAATCATCACACGCCGTTTCATGCCGCCGGACAACGTGACGATCTTGCTGTCCTTCTTGTCCCAAAGCGAAAGGTCCTTCAAAACCTTTTCAATATGCGCCGGGTTTTTCGGCTTGCCGAACAGTCCGCGGCTGAAGCTGACGGTGGCCCATACCGATTCGAAGGCGTCGGTGTGCAGTTCCTGCGGCACTAGGCCGATTAGCGACCGTGCGGCACGATAGTCGTGCTGAATATCATGGCCATCGACCATGACCATTCCGGTGGACGGATTAGCGATCCCGCAGACGATGCTGATGAGCGTGGTCTTGCCGGCGCCGTTCGGGCCGAGCAGCGCGAAGATCTCGCCGCGCCGGATATCCAGATTGATGTTCTTCAGCGCCGTGAAGCCGGAGCTGTAGGTCTTCGTGAGATTCTTGACGGAAATGATGGGAGACATGCAGGGTTTGACAGACTGAATTGGGGGCCAAAAGATGCGGCTGGCGGGATTGCATGAAGGCAGGGCGAATAGCCGACATCAAATAGGAACGCGGGTGACGTTCCGCAATCGGCTAAATCCGCTCGACAAAGCTATCGACGACCTTTTTTTCACCCGCCTTGTCGAAGGCGATGGTCAGCTTGTTGCCGTCAACTTTTGTCACCAGTCCGTAGCCGAACTTTTGGTGGAATACGCGGTCGCCGTTTGAAAAATCTGAGCTGGCGCCTGTGGATTTGGCAACAAGTTCGCCTTCAATCGTCATTGGCGCGCGCTTCGACGTTGATCTGCCTGCGTTGTAGGGCGTGCCGGCTTCGTTGAACCCGCCGCGTCCGCGGTTGGCCTGCGCGCGTTGCCATCCCGGCGTCGAATAGGTCGAGCCGAAGGACTCGACGTTGTCGAAGCGCGAGGGACCGTAACCGCTCGTTCCGCCCCAGCCCGAACCACCCTTCGACTCGGTGATCTCGACATTGTGCGCCGGCAGTTCGTCTAGAAAGCGCGACGGCATCGTCGTGGACCACGTGCCGTGAATGCGCCGGTTGGTGGCGAAATAGAGTTTTGCGCGGCGTCGCGCCCGTGTCAGGCCGACATGGGCGAGACGGCGTTCTTCCTCGAGTCCGGCGCGTCCCTGTTCGTCCAGCGCGCGCTGGTGCGGAAACAGGCCTTCCTCCCAACCGGGCAGGAACACGTTGTCGAACTCGAGTCCCTTGGCCGAATGCAGTGTCATCACCGAGACTGCATCCTCGTCGGGGCCGCCGTCGCGATCCATCACCAGCGAGATATGTTCAAGGAAGCCTTGCAGGTTCTCGAATTCCTCCATGGAGCGCACGAGCTCTTTCAGGTTTTCGAGCCGGCCCGCGGCGTCCGCCGAGCGATCCTTCTGCCACATTTCGGTATAGCCGCTCTCGTCGAGCACGATCTCGGCCAGTTCGGTGTGCAGCATGGTCTCGCGCTGTACGCGCCAGCGGTCAAAGCTGTCGAGCAGGCCGCGCAGCGATCCGCGTGCTTTCGGCTTCAACTCGTCGGTTTCGACGACAGCGCGCGCGGCTTCGCTAAGAGGAATTCGCCGCTTGCGCGAGACGTCGTGCAGCATCTGTACGGTGGCATCACCGAGTCCACGCTTCGGCACATTGACGATGCGCTCGAAGGCGAGATCGTCGGCCGGCGAGTTGATAAGACGCAGATAGGCCAGCGCGTCGCGGATTTCGGCGCGCTCGTAGAAGCGCGGGCCGCCGATCACGCGATAGGGCAGGCCGAGGGTTACAAAGCGATCTTCGAATTCACGCATCTGGAACGAAGCGCGCACCAGGATTGCGACCTCGTTCAGCTTGTTGCCGGCGCGCTGCAGCTGTTCGATCTCTTCGCCGATCGCGCGGGCTTCCTCTTCGGAATCCCAGGAGCCGGTCACGGTGACCTTTTCGCCATCGACGTCTTCGGTGCGCAGGGTTTTGCCGAGCCGGCCTTCGTTGTGTGCAATCAGATGCGAAGCGGCGGCGAGAATATGTCCGGTGGAGCGATAGTTGCGTTCGAGCCGGATCACCTTGGCGCCGGGAAAATCGTGGTCGAAGCGCAGGATGTTGTCGACCTCGGCGCCGCGCCAGCCGTAGATCGACTGGTCGTCGTCGCCGACGCAGCAGATGTTTTTGGGCGCGGCGAGGGGGGCCGCCATTTTTTCGTCATTCCGGGGGGCACCGCTTGGCGCAAACTCGGAATCCATAATTCCTGTTTCGCCTTTTTCATCAGCGCCGGGGTTATGGATTCCGGATAGCCGCTGCGCGGCTTCCGGAATGACGGCAGAGGAGGGCGTTTGCGACAGCAATCGCAGCCACAGATATTGGGCGACGTTCGTATCCTGATACTCGTCGACGAGAATGAATTTGAAGCGATGCTGATATTGCCGCAGCACATCCGGATGTTCGCGGAACAGCCGGATGTTTTCCAGAAGCAGATCGCCGAAATCCGCGGCGTTGAGGATTTTCAGCCGCTCCTGATAGGCGGCATAGAGCTTGCCGCCGCGGCCATTGCCGAACACTGCGGCTTCGCCGGATGGCACCTGCGCCGGTGTCAGGCCTCGATTTTTCCAGCCATCGATCAGTCCGGCCAGCATGCGTGCCGGCCAGCGCTTGTCGTCGATGTTGTCGGCTTGCAGCAGTTGCTTCAGCAGGCGTATCTGGTCGTCCACATCGAGGACGGTGAAGTTGGATTTGAGTTGCACCAGTTCGGCATGAACACGCAAAATTCGGCCGCCGATGGAGTGAAAGGTGCCGAGCCACGGCATGCCTTCGACGGCCTGGCCGAGCATCTGGCCCAGCCGAAGTTTCATCTCGCGCGCGGCCTTGTTGGTGAAGGTCACCGACAGGATTTCGCCGGGGCGGGCGCGACCCTGGCTGAGGATATGCGCGATGCGGGTCGTCAGCACGCGGGTCTTGCCGGTACCCGCGCCTGCGAGAACCAGCACCGGTCCATCCAGCGTTTCTACCGCCTCGCGCTGCTCCGGATTCAGTCCGGCCAGATATTGCGGGGCGGCGGCGGCGCGTGCACGCGCAGCAATGCCACCCGCGGCTGGCTGGTGTTCGGGAACGTCGTGATGGATCAGTCTGCTCGGTTCAGTCATGCGAATCGTCTGGTCCCCACGATGGCATTGCGGGGCGGTGAAGGGGAGCCTTCATAGCAGGATTGAGGAGTTATATAGGAACGGCGAACCGGTTTAACACGCGTCCCGCTTGCGGGACGGCAAGCACCCAGCCGGTCTCATCGCTCATTTTATTCCCAAAGCCGTCATTTTCAGGGCCTTCTGCCCTTGGGAGGCGAGCGGAACCTGCGCTCGGTTGCGTCTCAATTCGAATTTCAGAATTGGATGGATTCCGGCCCGTCCGCTTCGCGGCTACACTGGCGAATCTCGGCGCCGCCTGGTGCGCCAAAACGCACGCTCAATTGTAGTTCGAGGAAATCCCGGGGAAATGACGAATGTCGAATGAGGATGGCGCCAGGATAATTCCGAGAAGAACGCCGGAATCAGCGGCCATGGTGGCCAGCGTCAAGCGGGCGATGGCGATCACCCCAGCTCTCAACCGTTTGACGTTCGACGATGCGGACGAAATTCGGGCCGTATTCAGCGATCTCATCGGCAGCAAGGTAGACGGCAGTTTTTCGCTGATCCCGCCATTTTACACCACAGGAGGCGAGAATATCCGCGTTGGGCGCAATGTGTTCATCAACCAGAATTGCACCATGTACGATCTCGGCGGGATCGACATTGCCGATGATGTGATGATCGGGCCGAACGTAAGCATCATTACGTCGGGCCATCCAGTTGAGCCATCCCGGCGGCGCGCCTTCGTGACCGCAAAACCAATCGTGATTGAGAGAAACGTCTGGATCGCAGCGGGCGCAACGATCATCGGCGGGGTGACAGTGGGCGAAAACTCGGTTGTGGCGGCGGGTTCGGTCGTCACTCAGGACGTTCCCCCGAACACCCTTGTCGGAGGAAACCCGGCGCGGGTCATTCGTTCGATTGGCGACGACTGAAGGAACATCCGCCAAGGCACGCGAACTGATGCGACTTCTGAGTCGTCTCTCAGGTCCGACCTTAGGGCTTCGAGGGCATCGCGATCTTCCGTCCGATGCCTTCGGGCCGGGGTGCTGCGCTATGACGGTCCAGCACTTGCTGGGTACGCGTGCGGATATCGGGCGGAAACGGCGCAACCTTGCGGGCCGCCATGTCGATATGAATTGTCATGTTTTCGGAGGTCGCCGAGAGCCAACCATCGGTGGCGTGCCGCAACTCCTCGAAGGTGTGCAGACGTTTTTCATCTGCCGCGACCAGCAGGACGGAAACCTGCACCGGGTCGCCCAGATGAATCTCCCGTAAATAGCGCACGTGGCACTCGGCCGTGAAGGTCGAACCGTTGCGTGCCTTCATATAGTCGGGACCGATGCCCAACTCGAGCCAGAGCTGATCGATCGCGCGATCGAACATGACATTGTAATAGGCCATGTTGAGATGGCCGTTATAGTCGATCCACTGCGGCTCGATTTGCATGATCGAGGACCGGAACGGGAGCAGCCTGGCCGTTTGGCCTGCGTCGCTCTCAGGTATTTTCGTCATCCTCACCTCTTGTTCGTTCGGTCCCTTGACCGGTTTTGCATCCTTTGCCACGGTCTTTCCGTTAGGGAGAATGATCGTGGGCGTAACAAAAGCCACTACACTCAAGCGACCGGAGCCCAAAGCGGTCGCAACAGCCATTGAAGCGCTCGCCGCGCGGTTCGGCAATCGGCTCGTCACGTCGCAGGCGGTGCGCGAGCAGCATGGGCATACGACGACGTGGCTTGAAACCCAGCCTCCGGATGCGGTGGTGATGGCACAGGAGACCGCCGACATTCAGGATGTGGTGCGGATTTGCGCTGCGAACCGGGTCCCGGTGATCGCATTCGGCACCGGGACGTCGCTGGAAGGGCAGGTCAATGCTCCCGCCGGCGGCATCTGCATCGACTTGCGGGACATGAACAAGATTCTGGCGGTGCATCCCGAGGATCTCGACTGCGTCATTCAGCCCGGCATTACCCGCAAGCTCTTGAACGAACAGTTGCGCGACCAAGGCGTATTCTTCCCGATTGATCCCGGCGCCGATGCTTCGCTGGGCGGCATGGCGTCGACGCGCGCGTCCGGGACCAATGCGGTGCGATACGGCACCATGCGTGACAACGTTCTTGCCCTCAAGGTGGTGCGCGCGGATGGCGAAATCATCAGCACGGGAACGCGCGCGAAAAAGTCGTCGGCCGGTTACGATCTGACGCACCTGTTCGTTGGGGCGGAAGGGACGCTCGGCATTATTTCTGAATTGACGATCAAGCTACGCGGTATTCCGGAGACCATCGCGGCGGCCGCCTGTTCTTTCGAGACCGTGGAAGGCGCTTGCCAGGCGGTTATTTTGGCCATTCAGACCGGTATTCCTGTCGCGCGGATCGAACTCCTCAATGCGGCGCAGGTTCGCGCGTGCAATTCCTATTCGAAACTGTCGCTCCCCGAAACACCGCTGCTGCTGCTTGAATTTCACGGCAGCGAGAATGATGTTGCCGAGCAATCGAAGAATTTCAAAGAGATTGCCGGTGAGTGCGGCGGCGGCGATTTTAGCTGGACGACCAGGCCGGAAGATCGCACCAAGCTCTGGCAGGCAAGGCATGATGCATATTGGGCGGTGAAGGCCTTGCGTCCCGGGGCCGGAGTTGTGGCCACCGATGTCTGCGTTCCGATTTCGCGGCTGGCGGACTGCGTGACCGAAACCGAAGAGGATCTCAAGCGCCTCAATCTGCTTTCGCCCATCGTCGGTCATGTCGGCGACGGCAACTTCCATTGTTCTTTGCTGTGCGATGTCGGCGATGCCGAGGAGATGGCGCGGGGTGAAGATTTCATGCATCGCCTCGTCGAGCGCGCACAGGCCATGGGCGGCACCTGCACCGGCGAGCACGGCATCGGGCAGGGCAAGCAGAAATATCTCAACGCCGAGCTTGGGCCAGAAGCGATCGATGCCATGCGCGCGCTCAAAAAGGCGCTTGATCCCGACAACATTCTGAATCCCGGAAAGATCATTCCGGCAGCGTAGCTCTGTAAGATTCACCCTCGACCGATGGACCCGGCTTGGGCTCGGCGAGGACCGGCGGCGGTGCTTGTTTTCCGAAATATTTCTAAAGTCGACTTTGTTGTCGTGGATTAACATCGCGGGAACGGTATTCGGTTGTATTGTTTGTAAAATGCCTCTGCTAATTGTATGATTTCTAATCGCGCACTTCCCACCCGCGGCAGGTGCTTTCCGGGGCGTTCATTTAGAGAAGGCATCCATGCGCCTGCGCTTCTTCTACGGCTGGGTCGTCATTGGCGTCACCTTTGTGACCATGGCGATCGGGGTTAATGCACGGACGTCCTTTTCGCTTTTGTTTCCGCAGATCATTGACGAATTCGGGTGGGAGCGCGGTGTCACCGCCGGCGCCTTCTCGTTCGGGTTCCTGGTGTCGGCTGTCCTGAGCCCGCTGATGGGGCGCCTGATGGATCGCGCCGGACCACGATCCGTGATGGAATTAGGCGTGGTCTTGATGGCGGGCGGGTTACTGCTGGCGCCTTTGACCACGCAGCCATGGCATTTGTATTTGACGATTGGCGTGATGGTCGGCGGCGGAAGCGTGTGTCTCGGGTATTCCGGACAATCGCTGTTCCTGCCCAACTGGTTTGTTCGCCGGCGCGGATTGGCGATGGGTATCGCATTCGCGGGCGTCGGCATCGGCTCGGTGACGCTGCTGCCATGGGTTCAGTACATGATCGAGCACTCCGGCTGGCGGAGCGCGTGCTGGACCATGGGGCTCGTTCTGCTGGTCGTACTCGCGCCGATCAATCTTCTGCTGCGCAAGCGGCCCGAAGACATGGGACTTGAACCGGATGGAGATCATGCTCACACCGCAGCCTCCGCTCCCGTTTCGAATATTGTCGATCCCATCTGGGCGGCAATCGACTGGACGCTGGGACGTGCCATGCGAACGGCACGCTTCTGGTGGCTCGCGCTTGGATTGTTCTGTGGCCTGTACGACTGGTACGCCGTGCAGGTTCATCAGACGAAATATCTGGTGGAAATCGGATTTAGTCCGACGGTCGCTGCCTGGGCGCTGGGCGTTGTCAGCCTGCTCGGAATTCCGAGCCAGATACTGCTCGGCCATATGTCGGATCGCATTGGTCGCGAATGGATATGGACGATCAGCGGGCTTGGATTTGCAATCTGCTTTGCGGCCCTGATCGCGCTCGGCCACTATCCGTCATTCCCGCTGGTTTATCTCATGGTAGCCGCGCAGGGCCTGCTTGGTTATGGCGTTACCTCCATCATGGGCGCTGTCGTCTCAGAGATTTTTCAGGGCAAACATTTCGGCAGTATTTTCGGTACGATTATGCTCGCCGCGCTTGCCGGCGGCGCAGCCGGGCCGTGGGTGACCGGATTCCTGCACGATAAATACGGCAACTACGATATCGCTTTCCTCATCGGAATAGGCGTCAGTATCGTGGGCTCCGTGACAATCTGGCTGGCTGCGCCGAGGAAGGTGCGGGCGGTCGCAGGCCAGTTGCATCGGTCTCATGCCCATGTTGCGACGAGACAACCGCAGCTATCCGGCTAGTACGGCCTGTACTCGGCCATAGCTGACCTCGGGCGCGATTCCGGTCAGGCTGGTGAAATTCCCATTGCCCGCTGCAGATCTGTGATCGCGCGCAGAAAGCTATCCTGCGGCGTGGTTTCGGGATCGATCAGGCGGTGCAGGCGAAAACCGTCCTCCAGTGCCAACACAATCGCGCCGGTCCACTCCGGATTGAGCGCGCCGTTTCTGCCGGATTTTTTCAGCGTGGTTTTGACGATGTCGGTAATCAACTTGCGCCGCGCGCGCAGGCGCTTGGCGAGTTCCGGCCGCCGCTTCTCGGCCCGCGCGACGAACAGGATCATTTCCATATGCAGGAGTGGAGAGCGGCCGAGCGGATCGTGCCGGCTGTGGTCGGCCGTCCTGAGCGCTTCGAGGAAGTCGGCAAGGTTATCATGCTTCGCAAGCAGGTCGAGGTTGCGCCGGATCGAGTGCTCGACATGGTCTTCGAGCATGGCGATGATCAATTCGTCCTTGCTCTGGAAGTTTGAATAAAAAGCGCCGCGTGTGAAGCCGGCCGCGGCCGCGATCGCCTCAATGCTGGCGCCGCCAATTCCCTGGTCTTCGAACACCTGCGCCGCTGCCTCGAACAGCTTTTCGCAGGTGTCGTCCCTTGTTGGCCTGGTTCGAACCCTTGACATCGGCCCATTTTAGGGCAGGATGCAACTCGATACAATAGTGTATTGAGTTGCATTGATTGAGCGAAAGTTCGACTACCTGAGTTAGTCCTTGAAACGAAGCCAAAGCGCGTCACGATGCAGGCATCGGCGCGGCAACCGAGTGAGGGTCACCATGAACGAGCACATTCAGGCTGCGCAAGCCGAACCGCTGTTCAATCCGCTTTCACCGGATTTCATCCGCAATCCCTATCCGGCCTATGAGCGTCTGCGAGCCACCGATCCAATGCATCAGACGCCTTTTGGGCCGTATCTGGCGAGCAGGCACGCCGAGGCCAGTCTCGTGTTGCGCGACAAGCGTTTCGGCAAGGATTATCTCGACCGGACAATCCGCCGCTACGGCCCAAAAATCATGGAGGAGCCGGTGTTCCGCAGTATGGGGCACTGGATGCTGCAACAAGATCCGCCGGATCACACCCGTCTGCGGGGTCTGGTGGTCAAGGCATTCACGGCGCGCAGGGTCGAGGACATGCGGCCGCGCATCCAGCAGATCGTCGATGAAACGCTCGACCGGATCGCGCCTCAAGGACACATGGACTTGATCGAGGATTTTGCCTTCCGGCTTCCCGTGACCATCATCTGCGACATGCTTGGCATCCCCGAAGATCACCGCGAACGGTTCTATACCAATGCACGCGCCGACGGGCGCTTGCTTGATCCAGTGCCGCTGTCGCCTGCCGAAATCAAGGAAGCGAACGAAGGTAACGTTCTTGCTCAACTGTATTTCCAGGAGCTTTTTGAACTGCGGCGGAGCAATCCCGGCGACGACCTCACCACGCAACTCGTGCAGGCCGAAGAAGCCGGTAGCAAGCTGACCAACGAGGAACTCACCGCCAACATCATCCTGCTGTTTGGTGCAGGCCATGAGACGACGGTCAATTTGATCGGAAACGGCCTTCTGGCGCTGCATCGCAATCCGGATCAGCTTGCGCTACTTAAGGCAAAGCCGGAACTCATCACCAACGCGATCGAAGAGTTTCTGCGTTACGACTCCTCCGTGCAGATGACCGGGCGCACTGCGCTCGAGGATATCGAGGATCTCGGCGGCA
This sequence comes from Pseudomonadota bacterium, assembly GCA_041691515.1. Classification (GTDB taxonomy): domain Bacteria; phylum Pseudomonadota; class Alphaproteobacteria; order Rhizobiales; family Xanthobacteraceae; genus Nitrobacter. Next base: position 22,258 of record JBEPUM010000010.1, read on the forward strand.
AGCGCATCCCGAAGGGCGAGAGCGTTCTCTGTCTGCTCGGCTCGGCCAATCATGATCCGGCGGTTTATCCGGACCGGCCGGACCGCCTCGACATCACGCGCCCCAACGTGCGTCCGCTCTCCTTCGGCGGTGGCATCCATTTCTGTCTAGGTGCCCAGTTGGCGCGCATCGAAGCGGAAGTAGCGATCGCGACCCTGCTGCGGCGGTTGCCAGGGCTTCGCCTCGATAACGCTGAAAGCCCGGAATGGCGGCCGACCTTTGTGCTCCGCGGCCTGAAGAAGCTACCCGCGAGCTGGTAACGGCGCTTGGCGCCGGTTTCCGCAGGCCATTGCTGTGACTTCGCCACAGTTGGTACTATATTATAATATTATAATCGTTTCGACGTTCGTTCTGGTGCGGCCCCGCTGGACACGGGACCAATGCGGCAGTGTGGCTGTGGCGCAGTCGCGATGTCCCGGTGTACTGAAGCGGAATTCGATTTTGCTGGAACGGTTCAAGGGGAGGCACCGTGCAGACGACGCTGCTCGGCCTGGCGATCACATTTATTGTTGCGCTCATTGCCGCGCTGATCGGACCGTATTTCATCGACTGGAATCGCTTTCGACCTCAATTCGAGACGGAAGCCGCGCGCGTGATCGGTGCGCAGGTGCGAGTCGAGGGCGCTCTGGACGCCCGGCTGCTGCCGTCGCCGTCGCTGCGGCTTCGTTCAGTGGTGGTCGGAGGGCCGAACGACCCCGGCAAGGTGCGTGCCGACAATCTCGAAGTCGAATTCAGCCTCGGCTCGCTGATGCGCGGAGAATGGCGAGCGACCGAGCTGACCATCAACGGCGTCGCGCTCGACCTGGGCCTCGATACGCGCGGGCGGGTTGATTGGCCGCTGTCTTCGCAATCGCTCAATTTCGGGGCGCTATCCATTGATCGGCTGAATCTGACGGGCCGCGTCGCACTCCACGATGCGGCAAGCCGTAGCACCCTTGAATTGAATGACATCGCTTTCAGCGGTGACGTGCGTTCGCTGGGAGCATCCATTCGGGGCGACGGCAATTTCGTATTGTCGGGGATGCGCTATCCATTTCGCATATCGTCCGGGCAGTCCGGCGACAGCAAGGCCAGCCGTGTTCATCTCACAATCGATCCTGGAATGCGCGCAACATCCATCGATCTCGATGGCCTCCTGACGTTTGATTCACGTGTGCCGCATTTCGACGGCGTCGTCGCAATCGCGGGTGCCGCAGGATCGGACAACGGAAATCCTGCTGAAGATGCGCAACGACCGTGGCGCGTACAGGCCAAGGTCAAAGCAGATCCGAGTACTGCGCGGCTGGAGCAGGTCGATGCAAGCTATGGGGCAAGCGATTCCGCGCTGAAGCTCGCGGGTGTAGGCGATATCCGTTTCGGTGCGTCACCCCGAATTCACACTGAATTGTCCGCACGTCAGCTCGATGCCGATCGCTTGCTTGCCAAGGAGCAAGGCTCGTCAATACAGATATTGCCGGCGTTGCGGGCGCTTCTGACAAAAATTCCGAAACCGCCGCTTGCCACCGACATCGAGATCAGTGTGGACCAGATTACGCTGGGCGCCCGTCCGCTCCAAAGCCTGAGTGCCGATTTGCGCGGTGACACCGCAGCGTGGACCATCGGCCGGTTGGAATTCCGTGCTCCCGGCGCGACGCGCGTGGCTCTAAACGGACAGATAGCGCAACCCGGACCATCTGCGAACTTTAACGGTGCGCTCGACATTGAATCGTCGGATCCGGATACTTTCGTCGCTTGGCTGCAAAGCCGCAGTGAGATCACCTATCGAAGCCAAAAGCCATTGCGCCTGCGTGGCAATTTGAGCGTGGATTCAAAGCAGGTTGCCTTCGATCAGTTGAAGGCGGATATCAACGGTGGCCGCGTTGAGGGGCGGGTGGCCTTTGCCAATTCGACCGATGGGAAGGGCACGCGGACCGAAGCTGAACTCAGGGCGGATCGTCTCGATCTCGATTCCGCTGCGGGGTTGGTACGCGCGATCGCGGGTCCGCAAGGCGGTTGGCCGGATGAGGGACAGCTTTCGTTGAATGTCGATCGTGCCATATCGGCAGGACAGGAATTACATCCATTCGTCGCCAAGCTGGCTTATGGACCAAAGGCAATCTCGCTGGAGCAATTAAAAATCGGTCGGCCCGGTGGGTTCACGATGGAGGGTTCCGGCAACTTCGATCGCATCGACGCAACCGGAAAACTATCTTTGAGCACGACATCGGACTCGGTTGCGCAGATGACGAGCTTGATCGCGCCGATCGCGCCAGCCGTCGCGGCGCGCCTTGATGCCATGGCGAGCGCGCCGGGAGCCGCGCGGTTCAAACTCGCACTCAACATCGACAAGAGCTCCACCAGCAAAGACAAGGCCGATGCGCATGCGAAGCTGGAGATCGACTTGCCTCAATTAAAAGGCACCGTATCGATGGCAGCGGCACCTCTGCTCGCCGCAGTGCGCGGCATCGATCTTGATGCGCTTGCGCGCAACGAAGTCACCGTTCAAGCGAAGCTGTCGGCGGAGCGAGGCAACGCGTTACTCGTCTTGTTGGGACTCGACCACATGGTTGCGGCGGGCAACGGTTCGACGCTGTTCGAAGGGGCGGCGACCGGAGTCTGGCGCGCGCCCATTCGGCTCAAAGCGCGAATGTCCGGGGCCGACATGGATGCCGAGATTAAGGGAACCGTCGAGCCATGGTCGTCGGAGCGGAAGGCCGATCTGAACCTCGCAGTACGCCGCGCCGATGTAGGACCGATGCTGGATCTCAAGCCATCTGATACCCGCGCTCAGAACGTCAGTCTGTCGTCGCATGTCACGCTGGCGGGTAGCAAGCTGTCCTTCAACGATCTCGATGGCACAGCAGCCGGAGCCCGTATGCGTGGACGCGTTGCGTTGAGCCTCGGCAACGAAAACGTCGTAGATGGCGAAATCGGACTTGATTCACTCGATTTGGCTTCGGCATTTAACTTTGCAGTCGGTGCTGCGGGGCATGACGCGCGCGAGCCGCTCGGCAGTGGGTTGCTGGAAGGTTGGCGCGGTCAGCTCACGTTCGAGGCTTTGCGCGGTAAGTTGCCGGGAGGCGTCGAATTGCGGCCCGTCAGCGGCGTTGTCAAAGGCGACGGTCAGTCTCTGACGCTCGATGCAGTGAAGGGAAAACTGGGCGATGGCGATGCCACGGGACGCGTTAATGTGCGGAAAACCACCGACGGCGTCGCCCTGGATGCGGAGGTTCGGCTCAAGAATGTCGATGGTTCAGCGTTACATTACGGCGTGTTGGCGATGCCCGCGGGTCGCGTATCGGGACAGATGACGTTCGCAAGCCAGGGTCGCAGCGCGTCTGCGCTGGTCGGCGCTCTGTCTGGCAGCGGACTTGTAACACTCGCGGATGCGCGCATTCCGGGACTTGATCCTCGCGTGTTTGATGTTGCGATCAACGCAAGCGATGGAGGTCAGGCGTCTGATGACATCAAGTTGCGTCAGATCGCAGAGCAATCATTGTCGGCGAATCCGCTGCCAGTCGCATCGGCGCAAATTCCGTTCAACGTAAGGGACGGCCGCTTGCGTGTCGGCGCGACGACTCTCGACGGGGAGGGGGCGCAAGCCATCGTCTCCGGCGGTTATGATATCGCCGCCGATCAAGTCGATATCCGCGCCAGCCTTGCTTCAAAGTCGGCCGGATCTGCCAACAATCACCCTGAAGTTCAGATATTCGCAGTCGGACCGCCCAACGCGATCAACCGGACCGTTGACGTTGCGGCGCTATCCTCGTGGCTCGCTGTGAGAGCGATCGATCGCGAAACCCGCAGGCTCGACTCGATCGAGCATCGCATCGCACCGTCGCCCGCATCGCCTCCTGCTGCTTCACCGCCCGCGACGGTGTCGCTTCCGATTGAACCGCCGCTAGAGGGTTCTGCCATTCCTTCTCCGAAGGACAGTCCGCCGGTCGCGGATGTGCCAGTTCCGAATCGCGATCCGCGGCGGCCTCCCGTGAAACCCCGGGCGACCGCTCCGCCGCATCAGCCGGCTGTGCCGCAGGCATCCAATGCCCCGACACTGCCCTCGGTTGCGCCCCTTCCGGCACCGGTCGAGATACGGCCCGCGCCCGTTCCAAGGACTGTTCGTCCGCGCCAGCCGCTGGTGCTGACGCCGCCGGCGTCGAGTGCATCGCGGCCCGCTCTCTAATGAAGTGGACGTTTGCTGCCCAGTTGATCGTGAGTTCGGGATGCGAATGTTAGAATCGAACCACTCGTTATTCCGAACCAAGCGGTGCAAGCCGGGGCGATGCCGCCTGCCGTTCGCCAATGAACATCGTGCTCACGGCACGTGTGCGAAAATGCTCGAGCACAAACAACCGGATCGCCGAGGACAGATTGCTGGTCCTGCGGCTGGTGTCGATCGAGGCAATTTGCGTCGAGAGCGTCATGCCTCGCCGCATCGCGATATCTTTCAGGCTAGTCCAGAATGCGTCTTCGAGACTCACGCTGGTCTTGTGACCCCCGACGACCACCGATCGTTTGACAACGGCATATTCGCGAGGGGATTCAGGGGCGCTGCGATCGCGGCATTGTTCGCTTTGCATGAATAACTCCATCTGGTTTGCAGGCAAGCGGCATCGTCGACGCACGATGACATCTCACCGGACGGCTTGTTCGGTTTTAACGGCGATAGTGACGCTTCAGACCTCTCGACGGACCGCGATGCTGACGTGCAAGCGATCTTCGACGGGTCACCTCTGATCGGCGCCGTGGCGCATCATCGAGGTACAGGTACATAATAGCTGAAAAGGCCGAGTCCCGGTATTCGGGAAACAACCTAAACTTGGCTCATGATTATCATGCTGCTGTGCGCAGACATACGGATGGGATCTGCCACAAGGGATGCGGCGCTTTGCTACCCAGTACTGGCGCCGCTATCGAGTCTCGATGCCGTTGCGCGGCTTCGAAAGTAGTCCAGGACAAAAAGACGTATTGCCGAGGAAAGATTGCCTTGCTGACGATTGCTGTCGATCTCGCCGACCAGTTCGGACAAGGTCATGTCGCGAAGGCCTGATATTTCCTTCATTCCGTTCCAGAACGCTTCTTCGAGGCTTACGCTGGTCTTGTGTCCGGCCACCACGATCGATCGCTTCACTACCGGCGATTTCATGATGCATCCTCGCCGTCGATGCGGTGCTGATCAAGCAGGCGGGTCTCTCGCATCGTGCGTTGTTCGGTTAAATCGCGCTCGGCCTTGGTACGGCCGAAGCGCGCACGATTGGCATCGGCGATCTCTGCCATCCGCTCACGCTGGTCGCGTTTCCTGCGCTTGTTCAGATTGACCACATCCCCCATGACTGCTTCCGCCTTCAAACGCTGGGAACGCGCGACGATTTTGGGGGAGTGGGAAGGTCGTACGTGGCCTTCCCCAGTTCGATCATCATCGGAGAAAATTCCATCTGCCTGCGAAGGTCAAAAATACATTCCGCTCTGCGCTTTGAGGGGGCGGCTATTATTTGTGCTGTATCATGCCGCGCCGCAACAGTGGTAGCAAATATTGTCTAAGCCCTTAAACGGTATGAAGTATAATTATTTTCGACGCGCTGGTCTTTGGAATGCCAGAACGTTTCGGCGCACGCTTGCGGTTAGCCGGGCCGCGTCATCTTGTCCGGCTGCACCAGCCGATCAAACTCTTCGGCCGTGACAAAGCCGAGCCGGAGCGCTTCTTCTTTCAACGTCGTTCCGCGCTCATGCGCGGTTTTCGCAACCTTTGCGGCGTTGTCGTAACCGATCTTCGGCGCGAGTGCCGTCACCAGCATCAACGAGCGCTGCATCAGTTCGCGAATCCGCTTCTCGTCGGCGCGAATGCCATCGACGCAATGTTCGGTGAAGGAGCGCACGACATCGGCGAGCAATTGAATGGAATTGATCATACAATATGCCAGAACGGGCTTGTAAACATTGAGTTCAAAGTGGCCCTGACTGCCGGCGACCGTCACGGTGGTGTGATTCCCGAATACCTGACAGCACACCATGGTCATTGCTTCGCACTGAGTCGGGTTGACCTTTCCCGGCATGATCGACGATCCCGGCTCATTTTCAGGAAGGATCAATTCGCCGAGGCCTGACCGCGGCCCGGAACCCAGCAGGCGAATATCGTTCGCGATCTTGAACAGGCCGGTTGCGACCGAGTTGATCGCCCCATGAACGAAAACATAAGCATCGTTCGAAGCCAGCGCTTCGAACTTGTTGGGTGCGCTTGTGAATGGGAGTTTCGTAAGCGCTGCTGCGTGCTTCGCAAACAGTTTTGCAAACTTCGGCTTGGAATTGAGACCGGTGCCGACGGCGGTTCCACCCTGCGCCAGCGGATACAGATCCTTGATGGCCGTGCGAAGCCGCGCGATGCCGCTCTCAACCTGCGCCGCATATCCGGAGAATTCCTGCCCGAGCGTCAGCGGCGTCGCATCCTGGGTGTGCGTCCGTCCAATCTTGACGATACGAGCGAACGCCTTCTCTTTCTTGCGTAACGCCTTGAGAAGAATGGTGAGGGCCGGAAGCAGATCTGACGCGATGCCCTGCGCCGCCGCGATATGCATCGCTGTTGGAAATGAGTCGTTCGACGACTGACTCATGTTCACATGGTCGTTCGGATGGACGGGCTTCTTGGCGCCGCGTTCTCCGCCAAGCAATTCATTGGCGCGGTTGGCGATCACCTCGTTGAGGTTCATGTTGGTTTGCGTGCCGGATCCGGTTTGCCAGACCACCAGCGGAAAATGATCGTCGAGGTTGCCGTCAATCACTTCGCGCGCGGCGCGAACGATCGCGGTCGCGCGACGCTGATCGAGCAAGCCGAGTTCTCGGTTGGTCTCTGCGGCCGCGAGTTTGACGATGCCGAGCGCGTGAACGAGCGGCATCGGCATGCGATCGTGACCGATCCGGAAATTCTGCCGGCTGCGCTCCGTCTGAGCTCCCCAATAGCGGTCCGCTTGGACTTCGATGGGGCCGAAGCTGTCGGTTTCGGTGCGGGGCGCTGCTCTGGTTTTGCGCGATGACGAAGCCATGGATTGAGTCCGTTATGAGTGATGGTTGCAAGCCAAGCACAACCAGCCGCCTATTCGCGGATGGAACGCTTCGGCCAATGTAACGCGGATTACTTCTTGCGGAAGCGATCGAGCCTGACAACTTCGGCGCCTTCGCTGGGTTTCGAAGGTTCGTCCTCGGTTTCAGCGGTCGGGGCGGGTGCAGCCGGAACAGCGAGGGCGGCGGGCGAAGGGGCGGCCGGCACTTTGGCCGCGGACGCCTCGGTTTCGGCGGGCTCGAATTGCAGACCGAACTGTACCGAGGGATCGAAGAAGCTCTTGATCGCGCTGAAAGGGACGATCAGTTTTTCGGGAATGCCGCCGAACGACAGGCCGACCTCGAAGCGATCTTCGGTCACCGTCAAATCCCAGAATTGATGTTGAAGTATGACAGTCATTTCTTCCGGATATTGAGCCAGAAGGCGAGGCGATATCTTCACGCCGTCAGCCGTCGACAGGAAGGTGATGAAAAAGTGATGCTCGCCCGGCAGCCCTTGCTCGGCGGCATCTATCAGCACCCGGCGCAGAACGCCGCGCAGCGCATCGCGCGCCAGCACATCGTATCGGATATGATCGGTTGCCATCAGTGGTCTCGCCGCCTTTGCCGGATCGCTTGTGAAATCAGCCGCGCGTGTCCGCAGGCCGACTCGCACTGTTTGCTGATGCTACTCCGACGCCCTGTTCAGGTCAGCAGGTGTTCCGCCGGATAAATGGAAATTCTCGTCGCCGCTGGTTGGTAGCACTACAACGAAAAGTGGAGGCTTCTGTTGCCAGGTGCCTCCGAACCCCGCCTGACGGAGCTTAACCCGTTAGGACTTCAGAATGGTCTTTCAAACTGCGTTACGCAGCCTGAGCAACCGGAGCATAGTTGTCGTTTGCAACTATTGCATAGCCCGATAACGGCGGAACCATACCGAGAGGGTCGGGTTCTGGTGGAGGCGCCGGGTACTGCCCCCGGGTCCGAATGGTTTATTACGACGGCCGTTTATTTCCATAGCCGGCGAACCGGCACCCTCAATATAGACTGCGAAGGTTGAGGAAAAAAGGGCGGCGGATCACCGCATTTGACGTGTTTACGCCTCCGGGGAGCGGTCGGACGTCAAATCCGGACAAAAAAGAGGGGCGTTGCACCATCGACGGCATTCCATCTTGCATGTGTGAAATACTGCAAAAACGGTTGGCCCCACATCGCCGCCGCTCTAAGTCTCGACAATGCCCCCGGATTCGCCGCCCGCTGCCATTGCTGTACCGGATAGCCAGACGGCACCGGCGCCCGGGCTGTTCGAATTGTTCATCGCCTTTGCCCGGATGTCGCTGGCTGGTTTTGGCGGCGTCCTGGTGTTCGCGCGCCGTGCCATTGTCGACGAGCACCGCTGGATGACGGCGGACGAGTTCAACGAGACCTTTGCGCTCTGCCATTTTCTGCCCGGGCCCAACATCGTCAATCTTTCTGTGGTGTTCGGGTCCCGGTTTCGCGGTGTCGCCGGCAGTATCGCAGCCTTTACAGGATTGCTTGCGCCGCCGTTCCTGATCGTCACCGTGCTTGCGATGATCTACGCCCGCTACGGCGATCTTCCCGTGTTGCGGCGGATACTCGATGGCGTTTCCTGCGCGGCGGCCGGGCTGCTGCTTGCGGTCACCTTGCGCATGATGCTGCCGCTCTTGAAGCGGCGCGACCCCGTTGCGCTCGTGGTGTTGGTCGCTGTTTTCGCAGCCGTGGGTTTGCTGCGCTGGCCCTTGCCGCAGGTGCTGCTCGTTGCGGTGCCTGCAAGTGTTGCCGTCGCGTGGCTCGGCCGCAGCCGGGTATCGCCATGATTCTCGGCGGAAGCTTACTCAGCCTTGCCCTGACGTTCGGCTGGCTGTCGCTGTTCGCCGTTGGCGGCGCGGCTGCGGCGATTCCGGAGATTCATCGCATTGCGGTCGACCTCAACCACTGGATGACCGATACCCAGTTCGCCGATGCCTACGCGATCTCGCAGTTGTCGCCGGGGCCGAACGTCCTGATCGTTTCGCTGGTCGGATATAAAGTTGCGGGCATTCTCGGCTCGCTGGTCGCGACGGTAGCGATGTGCGGACCGACGGCGGTGCTGGCCTATAGCGTCAGCCGTATATTGCATCGTGCGAGCAGTTCGGCGTGGCCCGCGCTGATCCAGAAGGCGCTGGTTCCCGTTTCGATCGGGTTGATGGCGGCAAGTGGTCTCGTGGTCGCCATGACAGCCGACCGGACCGTCGCCAGCGCAGGTGTCACAATTGTCGCAGCCCTGGTGGCTTTTGCTACGCGCCTCAATCCTCTATGGCTGTTGGTCGCCGGAGGATGTCTGGGGTTCGCCGGCCTGATCTGATTCCGCATCCGCGCCAACGAGCGGGCAAGGAACGGGATAGTTCCGGGGAGAGCTAGCCGATGAGCGACGCACCTAACAGGGCGCCGAACAGCAATATTCTGCCGGTGTGGATTCGGGGACCGCAGGATTTTTTCGGTGGGCTCGCGCTAATGGCCATCGCCGTGTTCGCCTTGTGGGCGTCGCGCGATCTTCAAGGCACCCACGGCTTTACCTTTGGCGCGGGAACTGCGCCGCGCTTGTTCGCTGGGCTGCTCCTGATCCTTGGTATCGCCGTCGCCGCCGCCGGCGTTGTGAGCGAAGGCAGCAGAATGTCGGCTTTCTCCTGGCGGGGCCCGCTGTTCGTATCGCTGTCGCTTCTGTCATTTGCCGTGACGATCCGGCCGCTCGGTTTGATCATTTCTGCGTTTCTCAGCTTCATGATCTCAGCCCTCGGGACGCCTGAAACGCGCTGGCTGGAAACGACCGTGGTCGGACTGGTTCTGACGGCTGGATGTAGCCTGCTGTTTCCCTATGCTCTCGGGTTGCCGTTCGAACTGCTTCCGCAGGTGCTGAGGCGGTGAGCGCTCCATGACAGAACTCTTTGCCAATCTAGTGCTGGGTTTCGGCGTTGCCTTTACGCCGGTCAATCTGATGCTGTGCCTGATCGGCGCACTGGTCGGCACCTTGGTCGGCGTGCTGCCTGGCATCGGCACGATCGCCACCGTCGCCATGCTCTTGCCGATCACCTTCGGGCTGCCGCCGGTCGGTGCGCTCATCATGCTGGCCGGTATTTATTACGGTGCGCAGGGCGGCTCGACAACCTCGATCCTCGTCAACATCCCCGGCGAGGCGACGTCGGTCGTTACGACCCTGGACGGCTTCCAGATGGCGAAACAGGGCCGGGCCGGTCCCGCGCTGGCAATCGCGGCGATCGGATCGTTCGCGGCGGGCTGCTTCGCGACGATACTGATCGCGGTGCTTGGCGCGCCGTTGTCGGCGGTCGCGCTCGCCTTTGGTGCTCCCGAATATTTTTCGCTCATGGTGCTCGGCCTGATTTTCGCGGTGGTCCTCGCCAAGGGCTCCCTCCTGAAGGCGATTGCCATGATCGTGTTCGGGCTGCTGCTCTCTATGGTCGGAACCGACATCGAGACCGGCGCGGCCCGCATGACCTTCGAACTTCCCGAATTGTCCGACGGACTTGGCTTTGCCACGGTCGCGATGGGAGTGTTCGGGTTTGCCGAGATCATCCGCAACCTGGACGCGGGCGCCGAAATGGATCGCGATCTGGTCCAGCAGAAGATCGCAGGACTGATGCCAACCCGAAAAGACCTGATCGCGTCTGCGCCCGCCATTGCCCGTGGCACGGTGCTCGGATCAATCCTCGGAATTCTGCCGGGCGGCGGGGCCGTGATCGCCTCATTCGCGGCCTATACGTTCGAAAAGAAAATCGCAAAAGATCCGTCCCGCTTCGGGCGTGGCGCGATCGAAGGCGTGGCTGCGCCGGAGAGCGCTAACAACGCGGCGGCACAGACGTCGTTCATTCCGCTGCTGACGCTGGGCATCCCGCCCAACGCCGTGATGGCCTTGATGGTCGGAGCCATGACAATTCACGGCATCGTTCCCGGTCCGCAGGTCATGCAGAAGCAGCCAGAACTGGTATGGGGCATGATCGCCTCGATGTGGATCGGGAATCTGATCCTGCTGATCATCAATCTGCCGCTCGTTGGAATCTGGGTGCGGCTGCTGCGAGTTCCGTATAGGCTGATGTTCCCATCCATCGTGATCTTCTGCGCGATCGGTATTTATTCCATCGGCAACGCGCCGGCAGACGTGATCATGGCCGGCGGGTTTGGGCTGCTCGGCTATTGGCTGGTCAAACACGATTTCGAGCCCGCACCGCTGCTGCTGGGCATGGTGCTTGGCCCCCTGATGGAAGAAAACCTGCGCCGCGCCATGCTGATTTCGCGCGGTGACGCGACCGTGTTCCTTACCCGCCCGCTTTCGGCAGCGCTGCTGGCGGTCGCGGCATTCCTGCTGCTGCTGGCCGTGCTGCCTTCCCTTCGCCGCAAGCGCGACGAGGTCTTTGTGGAATCCGAGAGCTAGGAATCCCTCTGTTTCGCCAAGGCGGGCGACATCCAATCGAAACCCGCAACGGCAGTAATCCGGGGCCGGTCTTGCCGAACCGGGTCAGCGCGCCCATTTTTTCGGGTATAATCGCAGGCGAGTGCGAATCGCGGCTGTCGGGCCAACCGACCGGGCGCTAAATTCGGCGGCTCAAAAGCTGAAGCCAAACCCATGAACCAATACCACGATCTGCTCGAACGTATTCTCAGCGACGGCGCGGAAAAACACGATCGCACCGGCACCGGAACGCTGTCCGTCTTCGGGCATCAGATGCGCTTCAATCTCGCATCGGGATTTCCGATGCTGACAACCAAGAAGCTGCCGCTGAAAGCGATCGTGCATGAGTTGCTCTGGTTCCTGGCTGGCGACACCAACATCAAATACCTGAAAGATCACGGCGTCTCGATCTGGGACGAGTGGGCCGACGCCAATGGCGATCTTGGCCCGGTCTACGGTTCGCAATGGCGATCCTGGCTCGCGCCGGATGGCCGCACCATCGACCAGATTTCCAATGTCGTCGACATGATCAAACGCAATCCGGATTCACGGCGGCTGATCGTCAGCGCGTGGAATCCCGCTGATGTCGACAAAATGGCGCTGCCGCCATGCCATTGCCTGTTTCAGTTCTACGTCGCCAACGGCAAGCTGTCGTGCCAGCTCTATCAGCGTTCGGCGGATGTGTTCCTGGGCGTACCGTTCAACATCGCGTCTTACGCGCTGCTGACGATGATGGTCGCACAGGTGACAGGTCTGAAGCCCGGCGACTTCGTGCATAGCCTTGGCGACGCACATCTCTATTCCAACCATCTGGAGCAGGCGCGGCTTCAACTCACCCGGCCGACGCGGCCATTGCCGACAATGACGATCAATCCCGCGGTGAAGGATATCTTTGCGTTCCGCTTTGAGGATTTCCAACTGGAAAATTACGATCCGCACCCGCACATCAAGGCCGAGGTCGCGGTGTGACCGCAACGGCGTTGATCACTCCAGAAATCGTTTTGATCGTTGCTGTAGCCGAGAACGGCGCGATCGGTCGGGGCAACGACATCCCCTGGCGGCTGAAAGCCGATCAGCAGCGCTTGAAGGCCATGACCATGGGCAAACCGGTGGTGATGGGGCGCAAGACCTTCGTCTCGCTGCGCAGACCGCTGCCGGGACGAACCAACATCGTCATCACCCGCGATCCTGATTTTTCCGCGGCGGGTGCCGTGGTGACGCGATCGCTCGCGGATGCTCTCGTTGTTGCGAAAGGCGACGCGCTGCGGCGTTTGGCCACTGAGATCGCGGTAATCGGCGGTGCGGAGATCTACGCCGCATCGATGCCGATGGCGGATCGCTTGGAGGTGACGGAAGTTCACACAAAGATTGACGGTGACACGTTTTTCCCGGCGATCGACCCGTCGATCTGGCAGGAAACCGCCCGATGCCGAAACACGGCAACCGCCGACGACACAGCGGATTATTCTTATGTGACATATCGCCGTCTGACGTCACGTTAACCGCATTCGGCGATGTTTACATTGACAATTATCGGTTCAGGCATAGCTCCTTTCGGCCAACAAGCCGCGTTGTAAGGGCCGTGAGCGTCCCCTATAAAGCCGATCGGACGGAGCGAGGCGGGGTTTGAAAGCCCGGGCCTGCGCGGAGGAGATTGTCGATGCCGTGGAAGAATCAAGGCGGAGGTCCATGGGGCTCGGGTCCGAAGGGACCGTGGGGTTCCGGCCCGCAACCGGTTGGGCCGCGGCCGCCTGATCTCGAAGACCTCCTGCGCCGCGGTCAGGATCGCCTGCAGCAACTGCTGCCCGGCGGATATTTCAGCGGCATGGGCATCGCGCTGGTTCTGATCGGCGCGCTCGTGATCTGGGGTCTTTCCGGTTTCTTCCGCGTGCAGTCTGAAGAGCTCGGCGTGGTCCTGCGCTTCGGCAAGCATGTGCGGACCGTACAGCCTGGCCTGAATTATCATCTGCCTTATCCGATCGAGACCGTGCTGCTGCCCAAGGCGCTGCGCGTTTCGACCATCAGCATCGGCATGACCCTGATCGACGATCCGGCCCGCCGCGGGCGCACCATGCGCGATGTGCCGGAAGAGAGTTTGATGCTGACCGGCGACGAGAACATCGTCGATGTCGATTTCACTGTGTTGTGGCGGATCAAGCCGGACGGGGTCGGCAACTTCCTGTTCAATATTCAGAACCCCGAAGGCACCGTGAAGGCCGTGGCCGAAAGCGCGATGCGCGAGGTTGTCGGCCGCAATAACATCCAGCCGATCCTGACGGGCGCTCGTACCACCACCGAGCAGAGCGTTCAGGAACTGATGCAAAAGACTCTCGACAAGTACGGGTCCGGCATTCTCATCCAGCAAGTGCAGATGCAGAAGGTCGATCCGCCGGCGCAGGTCATCGATTCATTCCGCGACGTTCAGGCCGCGCGCGCCGATCTCGAGCGGCTGCAGAACGAGGCTCAGACTTACGCGAACCGCGTCATTCCCGACGCGCGCGGTCGTGCCTCGCAGATCCTGCAGGTCGCAGAGGGCTACAAGGAGCAGGCAATCGCCGAAGCCAAGGGCCAGAGCGCACGCTTCCTGAAAGTCTATGACGAGTACAAGAAGGCGCCGGAGGTCACGCGTGAACGTATCTACCTCGAGACCATGGAAAAGATCCTCGGTCACGCCGACAAGCTGATCTACGATGGCGGTCCGTCATCGCAGGGCGTTGTGCCGTATCTGCCGCTGAGCGAACTGACAACGCGCCGTGCAGCGCCGGCAGCCTCGACATCAACATCAACATCAACATCAACGCAGGCACCACATACGCAGAGCGGGAGCACGCGATGAGAGGCGTTTCAGGAATTGTCGCGCTGCTTCTGCTGATCGTCGTCGTGGTGATCGGCTATAGCTCCATATTCACCGTTAGCCAGACCGAGCAAGTGCTGTTGGTGCGTCTGGGTGAGCCCGTACGTGTCGTCACCGAACCCGGCCTCAACTTCAAGGCGCCGTTTATCGATTCTGTAATCAGTATCGACAAGCGTATCCTCGACCTTGAGAACCCGTCGCAGGAAGTGATCGCGTCGGATCAAAAGCGGCTGGTCGTCGATGCCTTTGCGCGTTATCGCATCAAGAATGCTCTGCGCTTCTATCAGAGCGTCGGATCGATCCAGGCGGCCAACATTCAGCTGACGACATTGCTCAATGCGTCGCTGCGCCGGGTGCTCGGCGAAGTCACCTTCATTCAGGTGGTCCGTGACGAGCGTGAGATGCTGATGGGACGCATCCGCGATCAGCTCGACAAGGAAGCCGGCGGCTACGGCATTGAGGTGGTCGACGTGCGAATCCGGCGCGCCGATTTGCCGGAGCAGAACAGTCAGGCCGTCTATCAGCGCATGCAGACCGAGCGGCAGCGCGAAGCCGCCGAATTCCGCGCACAAGGTGGCCAGAAGGCGCAGGAGATCCGATCCAAGGCCGATCGCGAGGCGACCGTCATCGTTGCCGAAGCGAACTCGCAGGCCGAACAGGTTCGCGGTGAAGGCGACGGCGAGCGGAACCGGCTGTTCGCCGAAGCCTACAACAAGGATAAGGACTTCTTTGCGTTCTACCGCTCGATGACCGCCTATGAGAACGGGTTGAAGGGCAATGACACCCGATTTCTGCTGAAGCCGGATTCCGATTTCTTCCGCTTCTTCGGGAGTGCCGGCCTGAAGCCGCGGGCGGAGTTACCGGCGGCAAGCGCCGCGCCGAAGCCGTAACGCCGGGCCGGGGCGATCCCCCGAGCCTCGTGGAATGGACAGCCTTGCGCTGATGGCGTGGACTCGCTCGCGATCCCGCACTATCAGGATGGTCGAGCATATCGCATGATGCCGACCGGAACCGGTCGTGCACGAAAAAGCTGCGACGCCGAGGGAGACGCCGTCCGATGAGGTCCATTGCGTTCGCCGATTTCCTCATCGGTCTCGGTATTCTTTTCATGATCGAAGGCATCTTGTTCGCCGCGGCGCCGGAGTGGATGCGGCGCGCCATGAAAAGCGCACTGGCGACGCCCGACAATGTGCTGCGAGGGGTCGGAATAGGCTCCGCAGTAGCGGGCCTGTTCCTGATCTGGCTGGTTCGGCATTAGGACGCGCGCAGGTCATTCGGCGCTTCAGAAAAAATACTGCCAGTTCAACGGCATCGTGAGTGGCGGCGCCAGCTTTTTGCCGCAATCCGCACCGCTGATGACGGTCGCCGAATGCCGTTTGCGGTGCTTGCTTAGGCGCCTTGTTCAGGCGCACTGTGCCGCCCAACAACATTCTTTTCTCCAGGAGAGATTCAAGACATGACCCGAGCGATCCCCGCGTTGAGCCTTGGCTGGCGTTCCCTGCTGGCAGCGCTTTGCCTCGGCGCCGCGAGTGCCATGATGTCCGCGCCGGCTCTTGCGCGCGGCCCCGAAGGGATCGCTGACGTCGCCGAGAAGGTGATCGACGCGGTCGTCAATATTTCGACGACGCAGACGGTCGAGGCCAAGGCCGGCGGCGACGAACGCAAGCGGGCGATCCCGCAGTTGCCACCGGGTTCGCCGTTCGAGGAGTTCTTCGACGACTTCTTCAAAAACCGCCGCGGCGGCAAGGACGGCGGCCCGCAATCGCACAAGGCCAACTCGCTCGGATCGGGTTTCATCATCGATACCTCGGGTATCGTCGTCACCAACAACCACGTCATCGCCGATGCTGACGAGATCAATGTCATCCTGAACGACGGCACCAAGATCAAGGCTGACCTCGTCGGCGTCGACAAGAAGACCGATCTCGCGGTGCTGAAGTTCAAGCCGCCGCACCCGCTCACGGCCGTCAAGTTCGGCGACTCCGACAAGCTGCGGCTCGGCGAATGGGTCATCGCCATCGGCAACCCGTTCAGCCTCGGCGGTACCGTCACGGCCGGCATCGTTTCGGCGCGCAATCGCGACATCAACAACGGTCCCTATGACAGCTACATCCAGACCGATGCCGCCATCAATCGCGGCAATTCCGGCGGACCGCTGTTCAATCTCGATGGCGAGGTCGTCGGCGTGAACACCCTGATCATCTCGCCGTCGGGCGGTTCGATCGGTATCGGTTTCGCGGTGCCGTCGAAGACGGTCGCAGGTGTCGTCGATCAATTGCGGCAGTTCGGAGAATTGCGCCGCGGTTGGCTTGGCGTCCGCATTCAGCAGGTCACCGATGAAATCGCCGAAAGTCTCAGCATCAAGCCCGCACGCGGCGCGCTGGTTGCAGGCGTCGAAGACAAGGGGCCTGCTAAACCCGCCGGCATAGAACCCGGCGATGTCGTCATCACCTTCGACGGCAAGGACATCAAGGAGCCGAAGGATCTGTCGCGGGCCGTAGCCGATACGGCTGTCGGCAAGACTGTCGATGTCGTCATCATCCGCAAGGGCAAGGAAGAGACGAAAAAGGTCACGCTGGGCCGGCTCGACGACGGCGACAAGGCCGTGCAGGCGGCGGTGAAGACACAACCCGACACTCCGGAGAAGCCGGTGACGCAGAAGGCGCTCGGACTCGATCTCGCCGCGCTGAGCAAGGACCTGCGTACGCGCTACAAGATCAAGGACAGCGTCAAGGGCGTCATCATTACCAATGTGGACGCAGATTCCGATGCAGCCGAGAAGCGGCTCAGTGCGGGCGACGTGATTGTCGAGGTGGCGCAGGAAGCCGTCGGCAGCGCCGCCGATATCCGCAGCCGCGTCGACCAGTTGAAGAAGGACGGCAAGAAGTCCGTCCTGCTGCTGGTCTCGAATGCCGCGGGCGAGTTGCGGTTCGTGGCGCTGAGCGTGAAGTAGACGAAAACGTTTTCGTCGACGCAACTATCCTCTCTTTCGTCATTCCCCCAAACGCGAAGCGTTGGCGCGGGGAATGACGCTGAGAGCATGCCGGCGCGCTTGCTCCAATTTCCGATTCGAATGTCAAACAGCCCGGCGCAACGTCTTCGTTGTCGCCCCCGGCGCAACGTCTTCGTTGTCGCCCCCGGCGCAACGTCTTCGTTGTCGCCCCC
>JBEPUM010000011.1:0-39063 GCA_041691515.1 Pseudomonadota bacterium
AACTGCCCGATGTGAAGGACAAGGTCGCAATCGCACTGATGCGCGACATCAAGGCTATTCTCGATCCGCTCGGAATCATGAATCCCGGAAAAGTGCTGTGACCACGTTGGCAAGCGGCGGCGCGCTGTCCATCGCCGAAATCGAGGATGCCGACATTGCAGGCGTTATCGCGCTGTGGAAACGCTGCGGCTCAACGCGCGACTGGAACGATCCTGCCGCAGACATTGCCTTCGCCCGCAAGGGACCGAACGCAACGATTCTCCTCGGACGTGACGGCAATGATCTCGTGGCGTCCGTACTGGTCGGCCATGACGGTCATCGCGGCTGGGTTTATTACGTCACCGTCGATCCCGATCAGCGTTTCAAGAGTTACGGTCGCACTATCATGGCGGCGGCGGAAGACTGGCTCCGCGTGCGCGGCATCGAGAAACTGCAATTGATGGTCCGTGGCGACAACGCCCAGGTCCACGCATTTTATGGGTCGCTCGGCTATTTCGAACAGGACCGCGTCGTGTTCGCAAAGTGGCTCGACGGCCGCGAACCGACGCCATAGCACCGCATCAAAATAATGAGCCCTGCCCGTCATCACTGGATGTTATAGACGCGGGTTTGCGGACTGTGGCCTTCTTCGCCGGTGCTTCTGCCGCTGCCTGCTCCGCCGAAATAGGCAGGATCAATTGCGCATCGTCATTGGCAACGCGGTTCACGCGAGTCGATACCTCATGCCAGACGAAGTCGCCATCGTCAGGCGCGCGCAGCAACCGCAGGGCCTCTTCCGCATCGGCGATATTGCCATCGAGCCAGCCCGCGTAATCTCCGGGGGAAATTGTCATCGGCACGCGCGAATGCAGGGCCGCGAGACCGCCCGGCGCCGCCGCGGTAACGATGGCGACCGTATCGAGTTCCTCGCCGTTTGGCCCGACCCAGGTTTCCGCTAATCCCGCGAAGGCGACCATCCCTTGATCGCCGGGCCGGATAAAGAACGGGCGCTTGCGACTCTCCGATTGCTGCCATTCGTAATAGCCGTCGGCGGGAAGCAGGCAGCGCCGCCGTTTCATCGCGTTTTTGAAAGCTGGCTTTTCCAGCACCGTTTCGGACCGGGCATTGATCACCAAAGCGAATTGCCGGGGATCCTTGACCCAGGCCGGAATCAGGCCCCACCGCATCAGACGAAAATGCCGAGCGCCGTTCTCGACGATGATCACGGGAACCGGCTGCGTCGGAGCAATATTGTACCGAGGCGGAAAATTTGGCTGTTCGGCGTAGCCAAAAACCTGACGCATCGCCTCCGGCGGCGACAGGATTACGTAGCGTCCGCACATTTCGTCATCCAAATGGGTGAGATGTTCAATCCGTTTTAACCCCAAACGTTAACAGTGTGGCCGATGACATCAACGGCCCCTAAATCCCGCACCCCTTTAAATCTAGACCAGACAGGCCCAACCAGAGCCGGTCGGGCGGCGGAACTGTCGGCGGCCAATATCAATCCGCGCACCGGTCTGGCGACTGACTATCTGAACCATTTCAATGAAGCCATCATGCTTCTCGAGATGATTCCGGACGTGCCGGATTGCACCGACGATTTTCTGTCCTGGCAACCCCTGACCTATCAGCAGCATTTCACGGCCTCGAACTTCAAAGCGCGCGATCTGGCCATCGAGGCCTACGATCTGGCCGACCCCGACATCCGCACCGAATTCGATAATCTCACGACCACGATGACCTCTATCCTGACCGCGGTGGCTGCGGCGATGCAGGAAGCCCGTCAGGACAAGACCCGCGCAGCCCTCGCGGTCCAGGCGACCGGGTGGGTCAAACCGCTGGTCACTCTGGCCGGCGGCATTATCAATGGTCAGGGTGGCGAAGCCGACGTTGATTATATTATGAACCACTGATGCCAGTGGATTCACCTGCACCTCCCCAAAGACCCCAACTTGCCGTCAGCGCCGCGATCTTTCGCGATAACAAGGTGCTGCTGGTGCGGCGCGCACGATCCCCCGGCAAGGGCTTCCATTCGCTGCCCGGCGGACGCGTCGAATTCGGCGAGTCCCTGGTCCAGGCCCTGCATCGCGAGATCGAGGAGGAAACCAGCCTCACGATCGAGATTATCGGCCTCGCGGGACGGCGGGAGGTGCTTCCCACCGAACCGGGCCGGGGACACTATGTGGTAATGTCTTTCGCGGCCCGCTGGATCGCTGGGGAGCCCGTTCTGAACGACGAACTCGACGCCTTCAGCTGGGTCACCCCCGAGCTTCCAGGCCACCTGCGGCTCACCGAGGGCCTGCAAACCATCATCGATTCAGCCCGGCGGCTGGCCGGGGTCTGACTGGCCTTACGCGTTAACGTGAATTCCGGGACCCGGCCGCTGCGCCTTGCTTCCATCGCATTGAAAAGGCATATCACGCCGGTTCCGGACCCATTCATGCGCAAATTTATTTTCGCCGTCCTTTTCATCATTACTGCCTGCGGCGTTGTCCCCGCGCGGGCGCAGGATGCGGCTGCGCCATTCGATGGCGACCTGCAGCGGCTGGCCGAAATTCTCGGCACGCTTCACTATCTTCGTGGCATCTGCGGCGCCAACGAAGGCGCAAAATGGCGCAACGAAATGCAGGCGCTGATCGATGCCGAAACGCCTTCCGGCGAACGCCGCGCCAGGATGATCGCGGGCTTCAACCGCGGCTATAACGGATTCCAGCAGACCTACCGGGTGTGCACGCCCGCTGCCAATGTCGCGATTCGCAGATATATCGAGGAAGGCTCGAAAATCTCGCGCGACCTGACCGCCCGATACGCGAACTGAGCCGTGGCTTGCAGCCCATTCGGCGATGCAGAACGATATATGTGAACATCATTTTTCGGCTCCCGCCGAATGCCCCGAAATCCGCGTCAAATGCGCAAAGGCGCGTTAACCTTTCCTAAAGAACTGTCTGTTCGCTCCCGAACCGCGTGCTAAACCATCATTGTTAAGCGCTTCGCTTTGAAGCGCCGTCAGCCGCCGTCGGAAATTTCATGAGCCAGCCATTTACGTTCAGCCCTGCCCGCGATCCGCTGCCCGATCATGAGCAGAAACAGGCTGCGCTGAGTTACCTCAACGAAGCATGGGCGGAAGCCCGGCACGATGGCGTCGATGGCGATTGCCTTGCGCAGGCCAGCCTGTTCGCGGCCTTCGCCGAGCTCGTCAGCACCTATGGCGAGGATGCGGTGGCGAAATTTGTCGAAGGTCTTGCCGGCCGTGTCCGCAACGGCGAATTTTCGATCGCGCTGGCCAAGCAGTAAATCGCCGCCCGGCAACCTTTTTAAGGCTTGAGCGTCTCGAGAAACCGCACGGTTTCGCCGGTCGATGGCGTCGTCAGTTCGCCCTGCCACATCACGCGGCGGCCGCGCACAAAGGTGCCGACCGGCCAGCCCGTTACTTTCATGCCGTCATAGGGCG
This sequence comes from Pseudomonadota bacterium, assembly GCA_041691515.1. GTDB lineage: Bacteria > Pseudomonadota > Alphaproteobacteria > Rhizobiales > Xanthobacteraceae > Nitrobacter. The sequence goes on from JBEPUM010000011.1 coordinate 3,434, forward strand.
TCCAGCCCGCGCGCGACGCCACCCATTTGTTGGTGATGGTCTCGGACCGCTTCAGGTCGACAATCGTGAAATCGGCATCGTAACCGGCTGCAATTCGACCCTTCATCGCGATATTGAACAGCCGCGCCGGTCCGGCGCTCGAGAGATCGACAAACCGCGCCAGCGAGAGACGGCCCGCGTTGACGTGATCGAGCATGATCGGCACCAGCGTCTGCACGCCGGTCATGCCCGACGGCGACGCCGGATAGACCTTCTGCTTTTCCTCCAGTGTGTGTGGCGCGTGATCCGAACCGAGCACATCGACGATGCCCTGTTCGATGCCACGCCAGATGCCGGCGCGGTGCGCAGCATCGCGCACCGGCGGATTCATCTGCGCGAGCGTGCCAAGCCGCTCGTAGCATTCGGGTGCCGCCATCGTCAGGTGATGTGGTGTCGCCTCGCAGGAGGCCACATCCTTGTGATCGCGCAGATAGTCGATCTCTTCCTTGGTCGTAATATGCAGCACATGGATACGTCGTCCCGTCTCGCGCGCGAGATTGACTAGCCGCTGTGTCGCCAGCAGTGCGGTAGTCTCGTCGCGCCACACCGGATGCGAGCGCGGATCGCCCTCGATGCGCAATCCCTTGCGATCGTTGAGACGGTACTCGTCCTCCGCATGGAACGATGCGCGGCGGCGGATCACATTAAAAATCTTGCGCAGACTGTCGTCGTCTTCGACCAGCAGCGCCCCGGTAGACGACCCGATGAATACCTTGACGCCGGCGCAGCCTGGCGCGCGCTCCAGTTCGGGCAGGTCCTGCACATTCTCGCGGGTGCCGCCGACAAAGAACGCGAAGTCGCAGTGCATGCGATGATGCCCCGCCTTCACCTTCGCGGTGAATGTCTCCTCGGTCACGGTCAGCGGATTGGTGTTCGGCATCTCGAACACGGCGGTCACGCCGCCCATCACGGCGCTGCGCGACCCGGTTTCCAAATCTTCTTTATGAGTGAGACCCGGCTCGCGAAAATGAACCTGAGTATCGATCACGCCCGGCAGGACATGCAGTCCCCGGCAGTCGATCACTTCGCCCGCGCTTGCCTGCCCGAGGTCGCCTAGCGCGGCGATCCGGCCGCCGGATATGGCGATGTCACCGGTCCCCTCGCCATCCTGATTGACGATGGTGCCGGATTTTAGAATCACATCAAATGTCTTAGTCATCGTTCCCTGACAGCCTTTTTCCACACGCCGTAGCACCGTCCAGACCTTGTTGCCGGCACCTTAGCGGCTTACGTTCCAAAGCGAAATCCGGCGCGCGAGTTTCCCCGGGAAACTGCGAAACTCCCGGCAAGAGCAAGGCACCATGAAAGCAGCGTTTCTTCCCGACCGGGGTGTGGTCAAGGTCAGCGGCGACGACGCGCGCAATTTTCTCAACGGTCTCGTGACCACGGACGTGGCCCTGCTCCAGCCGGGCCTCGGCCGGTTCGGCGCGCTGCTGACGCCTCAGGGCAAGATCACGTTCGATTTCCTTATTACCGAAGCGCCGGCCGGCTATGGCGGCGGCTTTCTGATCGATTGCCCGCTAGCGCTGGCGCAATCGCTGGCCGACAAGCTCGGCTTCTACAAGCTGCGCGCCAAGGTCACGGTCGATAATATTTCGGACACGCTCGGCGTGCTGGCGGCATGGGGCGGCGAACCCTTGATGAAGCCGGATCTCACCTTCGCCGATCCACGCAGCGACAGACTCGGCTGGCGCATCCTGGTGCCGGAAGAACTCGCGACCCGAGTCGCGGATGTGATCGGTGCCGAACTGGCTGAAAGCACCGACTACGAGGCCCACCGGATCGCGGTGGGCGTGCCGCGCGGCGGGCTCGATTTCATGTACGGTGACGCCTTTCCACATGAAACCAATATGGATCGCCTGCACGGGGTCGATTTCGACAAGGGCTGCTATGTCGGACAGGAAGTCGTCTCGCGCATGGAGCATCGAGGAACTGCGCGGACCCGCATCGTGCGTCTGGTCCTCGAGGGCGCGCCGCCGGAGGCAGGCGCCGCGGTCGCCGCAGCGGACAAATCCGTGGGCGTCATGGGATCGTCGGCGGCCGGCCATGGTCTGGCGTTGCTGCGGCTCGATCGCGCCGCGGACGCGCTCGACGCCGGAATTCCGTTGATCGCCGGCGGGATTCCGATCCGCCTCGCTGAGGCTGACGACGTTAAACTCCTGCCCAAAAAGACCGTCGCATGACCCGAACTGCACGCCTGCATGCCGACGGCCTGACTCGCTGCCCTTGGCCGGGCGACGACCCGCTTTATGTCGCCTATCACGACACCGAGTGGGGCGTGCCCGAATACGACGACCGTGCGCTGTTCGAAAAGCTGATCCTCGATGGCTTTCAGGCAGGCCTGTCGTGGATCACGATCCTGCGCAAACGGGACAACTTCCGCCGTGCCTTCGACGACTTCGAGCCAGCGAAGATCGCGCGCTACAGCGAGAAGAAAGTCCATGCGCTGATGAACGATGCCGGGATCGTGCGCAATCGCGCAAAGATCGAGGGCACCGTCAACAGTGCGAAGTCCTATCTGAAGATCATGGAGGACGGCGCGGGCTTTTCGAAATTCCTGTGGGATTTCGTCGATGGCCAGCCAAAAGTCAATCAGTTCAAGACGACCGCGAGCGTGCCCACCTCGACGCCGTTATCGACCAAGATATCGAAAGAACTGGGATCACGCGGCTTCAAGTTTGTCGGGCCCACGATCGTCTATGCGTTTATGGAAGCCACCGGCCTGGTCAATGACCATCTGATGACGTGCCATTGTCACGAGACATGCAGCAAGCTGACGCGCAAGCCGCGCCTTAAGACGAAATGACTGGAAAGACCAGCTCGAAATCCTCGACGCGCGCTTGGCAGCGGATGCTGTCGGGACGGCGGCTCGATCTGCTCGACCCCTCGCCGCTCGACATCGAGATCGCGGATATCGCGCATGGCCTCGCACGGGTAGCGCGATGGAACGGTCAGACTCACGGCACGCACATCTTCTCGGTGGCACAGCACACGCTGCTGGTGGAGGCCGTGATGCGCGAGCATACGCCGCGCGTCGATATCAGCGTGCGGCTCGGAGCGCTGCTACACGATGCGCCGGAATATGTCGTCGGCGACATGATCTCGCCATTCAAGGCGGTGATCGGCGGCTCCTACAAGGCCGTAGAGAAACGATTGCTGTCGGCGATCCATATCCGCTTCGGACTACCGGCGGCGTTGCCCGCCGACATCGAACGGCAGATCAAGAATGCCGACATGGGTGCGGCCTATCTGGAAGCGACACACCTCGCAGGCTTCGCGCAGGCCGAGGCCCGACGCCTGTTTGGCAGCGATCCCGGCTTGCCCGCGACAATGATCGAGGACTATTTGACGCCGTGGTCCGCCAGCAAGGCCGAGAAACGGTTCCTAGCGCGGTTCAAGACTTTGCACCGATGAAAGGCCGGGTTGCGCAACGATCGATCACCCTCCCCTGGAGGGGGAGGGTCGGCAAGCAACGAGCGTAGCGAGATGCGAGACGGGGTGGGGTGACGCTGACGTGAATAGGACTCACCCCACCCCGACGCTCATTACATTCGCATCGACCCTCCCCCTCCAGGGGAGGGTGAAGAAAACTTCCGCATTCGCTCCCGTGGGTTTATGATTATGGAAAGTCGGGAATAACGAATGATCCACGTCTGCTCGCTTGCCGCGCTTCCGGATACCGTGAAAACCACGGGCGCCAGTCATATCCTCACCGTGATGGCCAACGTCAATCAGGTGCAGCGGCCGGAATCCATTCTCGAAGCCAACCACCTGAAGGTGTCGATGGACGACATCAACGAGCCCGCCGACGGGTTTGTTGCACCGAACGACGATCACATCATGCAGGTGCTGACCTTCGTGCGCGGCTGGGATCGCAAGGCGCCTCTCGTTGTGCATTGCTATGCCGGGATCAGCCGCTCGACTGCGAGCGCATTCACCGCCGCCTGCGCGCTCAATCCCCACCGCGACGAGGCTTCCATCGCGCGACAAATCCGCGCGGCCTCGCCGATCGCTCAGCCGAACCGGCGAATTGTAATGCTAGCGGACAAGGCGCTCGGTCGAGAGGGACGCATGCTGCGTGCGATTGACGAGATGGGCCCCGGCAACATGACGATCGAAGGCCGTCCGTTTCGCGTCGATCTGGAATAAGGCATTAACGATCCGAAACGGCGGCCGTGCGGCGTCTAATCCACCATTGCGTTTGAACTTTATCCGCCCGCGCTGACACCTACTGGACTGCAATGCCCGCGCAAATTCGCGGGCTTCCGTTTGTCAGGGCCAGACGGCTATCCCACCGCGCAAGCTGAGGTCTCATGTTCGACTCCCCGTTTGACTTTCTCACGATTGCAATCGCCATCGTCGCGTTCATTATCGCGCGGAAAGCCATGAACGAGGCGACGTTGCAACGCCGCCGCATCGACGCGCTCGAAGCTGCGATGCAGGCGACGGTACCGCCGCCGCTGCCATCAGCGCTCGATTTCGAGCCGACGCTGGCGCCATCGGATATCACGGTAGAAAAAACGCCAGCCGCGTCCGCTGACGAGCCTGCGACGCGTATCACTCCGCCGCCATTGCCGCCCGATTCAAGCGATACTCCGCCACCGCTCCCACAGACCGGCCCTGGTTTCGAGGAACGGCTCGGCACCCGCTGGGTGGTCTGGGTCGGCGGCCTGACGCTCGCGCTCGGCGGCTTCTTCATGGTGCGCTACTCTATCGAGCAGGGCCTGCTCGGCCCCGGTGTGCGCACGATGCTCGGCGGACTATTCGCGCTGGCCCTGCTCGCCGCCGGTGAATGGACGCGGCGCAAGGAAAGCCTCTCCGCGATCGCGCCGCTGCCGATCGCCAGTATTCCGGCCATTCTTACCGCTGCCGGCACCGCGGTGGCGTTTGCAACGATCTATGCGGCCTATGCGCTGTACGAGTTCCTCGTTCCCGGCACCGCATTCGTGCTGCTCGGAATGGTCGCGATGGGCACCCTCGCCGCCGCGCTGCTGCATGGACCGGCATTGGCCGGTCTCGGCATCGCCGGTGCTTTCGTGACACCGGTTCTCGTCTCTTCCGATAAGCCGGACTATTGGGCGCTGTATATTTACCTGGCTATCGTCACCGCAGCAGCCTTCGCATTGGCCCGCATCAAGCTGTGGCGCTGGCTTGCGGTCGCTACCATCGTGTTCGCAATTCTCTGGACGCTGCCGTGCCTCGATTGCGGAACACCTACAATCGGCCCGCACGTCTTCCACGTCATTGCCGGCTTTGTGCTGGCGGCCTTGCTGGTCGTGTGCGGCTTTCTATTCGGGCCGCCCGCGGAGCCCGGCAAGATCGAACCGATTTCATCCGGGTCGCTCGCAGCCTATTTGTTGGCCGCAGCCGCGATCGTGTTGACAAGCTTCCACGCCGACGCCGCCATGGTCGCGTTCGGATTGCTGGTCGCAGGTACATTGTTCGTCGCGTGGCGCGCGGAGGCTGCGACGGGTGCTCTTGCTGCGGCAGCCGCCTTCGTCGCCATCGTCTTTCTCGAATGGGCGGTGCGCGCCAATCCGGACATGCTGGTGCTGCCAGGCGGCCCGTTGCCGGGCATTGGACCCAATGCCACCGACGGTTCGGTGTCGCTGCACCTGATTTCGGCGGCGATCTTCGCATTCGGCTTTGGCGCCGCGGGCTTCCTGGCCCAAGGCCGCTCAATCAGCGCCATCGTGCCTGTGGTGTGGTCGGCTGCCGGTGTGTTCACGCCGCTGGCGCTGTTAATCGCGCTCTACGCACGGATCGCGCACCTCGACCGGTCGGTGCCGTTCGCAATCTTGGCCGTCATTCTCGCGGCGTTGTTCGGCGCGGCCACGGAGGCCCTGACAAAGCGCGAGACGCGTCCCGGTGTCGCGATCTCGGCGGCGCTGTTCGCAACCGGCACGCTCGGCGCGCTGGCGCTGGCGTTCACCTTTGCGCTGGAGAAGGGCTGGCTGACCATCGCGCTGGCGCTGATGTCCGTTGGCACGGCGTGGATCTCGATGCAGCGGCCGATCCCGTTCCTGCGCTGGCTCGCGGGCATTCTAGCCGCCATCGTGGTCGCGCGCGTGGGGTATGAGCCTCGTATTGCCGGCGACGCCGTCGGCACTACGCCGATCTTCAACTGGCTGCTGTGGGGCTACGGCATTCCGGCGATCTCGTTCTGGACCGGCAGTTATTTTCTGCGTCGCCGGGGCGACGACGCACCGCTCCGCATAGTGGAAGCGGCGGCGATCCTGTTCACGGTGCTGCTGGCGTTCCTGGAAATCCGTCATGCCGTCAACGGCGGCGATATCTATCGCGATACTGCAGGACTGGCTGAAACCGGACTGCAGGTGTGCGTGGCGCTCGCCATGGCGATCGGGCTGGAGCGGCTGGGGGTGCGCACCGGCAGCATCGTGCACAACGTCAGCGCAGTGCTGCTGACGGTATTCGCGGGGCTGGCCAGTCTGTTCGGGTTGTATTTCCTCGAGAACCCGATGATCTGGAGCGAGAACGTCGGCGGCTCGTTTATCAACGTGCTGCTGCTCGCCTATGCGATGCCAGCCATTCTGGCGCTGCTATTGTCGTATGCCGTCGCAGGCCGCCGCCGCGCAGGCTATGCCAACACCATCGCTGCCGCTGCGCTCGTTCTGGCGTTGACCTACATCTCGTTCGAAATCCGGCGGCTCTATCACGGGCCGGTTCTGATCCATGGCAAGACCACCGGTGCCGAGCAATACACCTATTCGATTGCGTGGCTCGCCTTCGGCGTGCTGTTGCTCGGCATCGGCGTCATCGTCAATTCCCAACGGGCGCGGCTTGCGTCCGCCGTGGTGATTGCGCTGACGATCCTCAAAGCGTTCGTGATCGACATGTCGACGCTGACCGGCATCTACCGGTCCCTATCGTTCATTTGTCTCGGGCTGGTGCTGGTTGCGATCGGCTGGCTGTACCAGCGCATCCTGTTCCGCCGCAACGCTCCATCACCCGAGGCGAAGGCTTCCCAGAGCTAAGCCCTCACCTCCTGGCGCTGGAACACGACGTAACCCGCCACGAACAGCACGATGGTGCCGGCGATCAGCCCGACGGTCTGCGGCCAGACGATGATGAGACTCTGGCTCAGCGGCAACGGCGAGCCCATCACCGCGCCGCGCAACTGTTCGATAAACACCGGTCCGAGCGTTCGCGTCGTCGGCGACAGCACACCCACCATGGCCTCGCTGAACAAATGGTTCGGAGATATGCGCGAAAGCATCTGGGCCCAGACCGCCGTGTCCGGCGACTCCAGCCCCAACATCGCGTAACGCGGATCGGGCGGCGCGATCACCTGCGCGATTGCGGGTGCCAGCATCGGCCACAGTACCGTCAGAAACAGCCAGATGCCGAGCGCCACAAGCGCCGCCGTGGCGGCCGAGCGGAACACGATCGATAGCAATATCGCCAGCGCGAGCCAGACGCCCGCGTAGAACACCGCGATTACCAAAAACGCCAGCGAACGCGCAACCTCCTCACCGCCCGGCGGCACACCGAGGAAGATCAGTCCGAGACCGATCACCATCAGCCATAACGCCGTCAGACTCATGGCCAATGTCGCGAGACCGGCGAGGAATTTCCCCATCAGCAGCGCATCACGATAGATCGGCTGCGCCAGAATCCGCGACAACGTGCGCCGGTTATGTTCGCCATTGATCGCGTCAAAACCGAGCCCGATCGCCATCAGCGGAATCAGAAATCCGAGGATGGCCACAAAAGACGGTAGCGGCGCATGATTGACCGTGAACAGCCGCAACAGCAGGAAGGGGTCCTGCGCGGTGGTCCGTCGCAGGCTGTCGATCGCGCCGTAAAGCGCGGCAAGCGCCGTCAACACGATCAGCCATTCCAGCACAAACATCCGTGCACTGGAGAGATTGTCCGCCAGTTCCTTGACGGCCACGGCTCCGACGCCCTGGAAAGGCGAACCCTCACGCCGCATGACGCGCTCCCTGTGTTTCTCCGGGCTGGTTCTGGAAGTAGCGCGCGTAGATCGCCTCGAGACTGGGCTCATCTACGGACAATCGCCGCAACGATCCGTTGGCCGCGACCACGGCTCGCGCAGCGTCGGGCCGCACGTCACGGTCGGCGGTCATGCGGAATCGGTCCGCAGCCACCGTCTCTACGCCGGTGACTCCTGGAATAGCGGCAAGCCGCCGGTCCAGGCCACTACCATCGGCTTCCACCTCGACCACAAAGCCCGCGCCCAGAACTTGCTTCGCGAGATCGGCGACAGCGCCCATCAGCACGATGCGTCCGGACTGGAACAGTGCGACGCGATTACAGACCCGCTGCACCTGGTCGAGCATGTGCGAGGACAACAGCACCGTGACGCCTTCCGCCCTCAGTTCGCCAACCAGGCCGAGAAACTCGATCGTCGACTGGGGATCGAGCCCGGAGGTTGGCTCATCGAGGATCGCGATCTCGGCCTGCTTGACGATGATTTCGGCGAGGCCAAGCCGCTGACGCATGCCGCGCGAGAACGTGGCAACGCGCTTGTCAGCGACATCGGATAGCCGAACACGCGCGAGCGCGGCGGTGATCCGCCGCGCTCGTTCCGCCGATCGAAGCCCCATCAGCTTGGAGGTGTAAGCCAGGTTTTCGACTGCGGTAAGATGGTCGTAGAAGCCGACCGAATCCGGCAGATAGCCGACCCGGCGTTTGACCTGGAGCGGCGCACGCGCCGGATCATTGTCCAGCACGCGAATCGTCCCGCCGGAGATTTCTGTCAAGCCGAGCATCATCAGGATGGTCGTGGTCTTGCCGGCACCATTCGGCCCGAGCAGCCCAAAGGTTTCGCCCTTGGCGATGTCGAAGTTGACGCGATCGACGACGTTGACGTCGCCATAGCATTTGGTCAGGTCGCGCGCGGCGATAACGATGTCGCTTGCTGTTTCGGTCATCGGCGGCCGAACCTTGCAACCGCGCCCAGCATCAAGAGCAGCGCCACGCCGATGACACCGGCGCCGGCGATCCCCCATACCGTCGATGTGGAAACCATGACGCGAAACTGACCGGAGGCAGAGTCGCCCCGCGAGGTCGCAGTGACCGTCGTCATGTAGTCGCCGGCGAGCGATTTATCGCTCGGCGTGAGAAGCGCCTGCACCTCGGCATCCTTGCCGGGCACCAGCCGGTCGATGGTGGCGGGCTGGAATGTCACCTTCCAGCCGGTCGGCGCGCTGGCGGAGAGCTTGATGTTGTCGGCGGGCGCGCTGCCGCTGTTGGTGACAACGACCGGAATCGAACTCTGCGTGGCGGCAACCGCGCGCGCACTCAACAGGCCGTCACGTCCGGACACCTGAAGCTGCGGCTGGCCTGCGATATCCAGCGCCAATTCGGTCTTGGCCGTCACATCTTCGGCCTTCACCGTTACGCCGACCGGGAAATGACCGCCATCGACCGTACCGGGCGGCCGCACTTTGAGTTTGATGTCCTTGGATTGGCCGGCATTGATCGGAATCGAGGACAGTTCCTGTGTGCCGTACGCCTCGGTAAACGAGGTCTCGAAATTGGGCGGCGCATCGGCGGCGAAACTCGCAACCAGATTGCGGCCGCTGTCGTTCTTGATGGTCAGCGTATATTCGAAATTCGACTTTGGACTGCCGCGCAACGACGGCAGCTTCGATTCAACCGTAAGCTTGGCAGGCAATTCCTTTGCCAGCGCCACTGCGACCGGCAAGCTTGCCTGGCTGCCTTGCCCTTCCGCCTTCACGGTCAGCGTCTGCGCGGTCATGCTCGCATTCTTCGGCACGTCGAGACGCAGTTGAAGCGCGACATTCGAGTCTGGCCCCGGCATCGCGGCTGCGACAGGCTGGCCGCCACCGAGTAGTGTCGCGGTCCAGCCGCTCGGCACGCCTGCGATGGACAACTGATATCGCTCTGGAGCGAGTCCATAGTTTTGCAGGCGGAGCGGAATGGTGGAAGTAGTGCCGGGCCTGACAGTGACCGCCGGATAGTCGGTCATCAGATAGAGGCCCTTGATGTCGTGGGTCGGTTCGGCGGCGTAAGCCGTGGGTGCCGTCAGACAAACGGCAATAGCGAGAGGCGCGAGGAAAAGCGCTCGCATGGGACACTCCATGAGATTTCGGAATCGGATGAGATCGTCGCCACTGGGAGAGTCGTCGGACTTGGCAAGTCGGATGGACTTAGGAGTCGGAAGGGACTTAGAAGTCGAAGGGACTTGAGAAGTCGTAGGGCTACGACAGCGGGATGGTCACGATTATCGAGTCAATCGTGACCAAAACCGTACAAATTTTTGAAAATTTCTGGGCGACGAATGACGAGTTCGTCATCAAAGATTTCTAAAATGACATGAGTCGTAATGCTTTAGTCTGAAATGCCGCAGACATACGGCGATGTGACCAAACTATGCCGCGCGCCTGTGCGCAAGCAGCGCTTCGCCGAACGCCTGAAACAGCGCGCGGTTGATGGGATTGCGCTGCGGGTCGTATTCGGCATGCCATTGAACGCCGAGCGCAAACGCCGATGCGTCGGCAATGCGGATCGCCTCAATAGTGCCATCCTCGGCTACACCCTCGACGACGACGCGCTCGCCGGGTTCGAGAATGCCTTGGCCATGCAGCGAATTAACGCGAATGGTCTCGCGGCCGAGCAACTCTGCGAACACCCCGCCGGCGACGAGGCTGACCTCGTGGCGATCGGCGAACACCACGGTCGGATCCGGATGAATCTCGCCGTTCTCGAGTCGCGGCATCCGATGGTTCATGCGGCCCGGCAGTTCGCGAATCTCCGGATGCAGCGAGCCGCCGAACGCCACATTCATTTCCTGCAACCCGCGGCAGATACCGAAGATCGGAATGCGGCGCGCGACGCAGGCTTCCGCCAATGACAGCGCGAGGTCGTCGCGGCTGACGTCGTAAGGCTCGTGCTTGGGGTTCGGTTCGGTCTGGAAACGGCTCGGATGGACGTTAGCGCGTGCGCCCGTCAGAACGATGCCGTCGACGGAATCCAGCAACGCACCGATGTCCGTGATCTCGGGGCAGCCGGCAAACATCACCGGCAACGCGCCTGAAACCTCTGCGACCGCCCGGAGGTTTCGCTCGCCTACCATCTGCACAGCGAACCGGTTTTCAAGGCGATGCGAATTCCCGATCACGCCGACCACCGGCTTTTTCATCGTCGGATGCCCCTTTTCGTCAGGGCGTTTGCGTGCACGAGCATCGATTGATTTCGCAAGTTGGGCCAACGGCAGACCGAACTGGGTGCCTGTTCCGCAGATCATGCCTCGCAGCCCGAACCGGATCAACAGCTTAAGGCTCGCTCCAGCCATGCTTGCGAGCCGGACGATGGCCGTGCGCCACTCATGGCTAAGCATCCGCTGTGAGAAAGCCGCACCCCACATGCCATCTGGCGCAGCCGGTGGGTTCAATCGGTGGAACGGCGAAGCTCCAACACGCCTTCGGCCTTGGCCGGCTCGGATTTCGCGTCGGGTTTGACCGGCTCGATCTTGGCACTCTCGACCCGAGGGGTCTCGACGCGCGCAGTCACCTCGGTCCGCATCGCATCGGCGGTGCGAGGTTCATGCCGGTGCAGCGCGCGGGGGTGAGCGATGCTGCGCGCCAGCAACATCTGCTTGCCGCCCTGATGGTTGAAATCGCAATAGGCAAAGCCCATGCCCGAAACCGAACCGCGGAAACTGCGGTCATCCTTCTTGTCCAGATTGAAGCACGGTTCGAACGGGATGCCCTTGATCGACGCACAAACGGCCTGACCGCGCACCTGAAGCGTATTGCCCGGCAGCCGCATGTGACGAACCGGACCCGAACCGCTGAACTGTACCGCGCCCGCAGCACCGCCATCCTCGAACACCCGGCCGGCGCCACGCGTGCCATCGAAGCAGGTGAAAGCGAACACCTTGCCCGCTACGAACCGCTTGGCTTCAACTGCATTCATGATCTGACCGGCCATTGCCGGTGCCGCGATCGCACCAGCGACCAGCGCTCCTGACACAAAACGCGCGAGCATGCTGTAACTCCGACCTTACTGAGCGCGGGTAACCGCCGATGGCTGACGTCTTTACCCGCTGCTTACCATACTAACCGTGGCAACATTGGAGCAGCTTGGTTGGTAAAGTCTGAACGCCCTCAGAGAATTTTTACCACGATGCGGCCACGAACCTGACCGGCGAGGATTTTCCCGCCTGCCTCGATCACCTCGGCCAAGCCAATTTCATGAGTGATTTCAGCGAGCTTTGCCTGATCCAGATCGGTCGCGAGTCGCCCCCAGGCGGCCTTCCGAAGCTCGATCGGACACATCACCGAGTCGATACCGAGGAGACACACCCCGCGCAGAATGAACGGCGCCACCGAGGACGGCAGATCCATGCCTGCCGCGAGACCGCAGGCGGCAATGGCACCCCGGTATTTCGTCATCGACAGGAGGTTGGCGAGCGTGGTGGACCCGACGCTGTCGATTCCGCCCGCCCAGCGTTCCTTCGCCAGCGGCTTGGCCGGACCGGACAGTTCATTGCGGTCGATGACCTCAGACGCGCCGAGATCCCTGAGATAACCCGCTTCCGACATACGGCCGGTCGAAGCGATGACGTGGTAGCCGAGTTTCGAAAGCACGGCCGTCGCCACCGAACCGACGCCGCCAGCGGCGCCGGTCACGACCACGGGGCCATCCTTCGGCGTCAAACCATGTTTTTCCAGCGCCAGCACCGAGAGCATCGCGGTGTATCCCGCCGTCCCGATCGCCATGGCGTCGCGCGCCGAGAGGCCCGCGGGCAGCGCCACCAGCCATTCGCCCTTGACGCGCGCTTTCTCGGCATAGGCGCCGAGGTGAGTTTCACCCATGCCCCAGCCATTGCAGACGACCTTGTCGCCCGCCTTCCAGGCCGGATGCGACGACTGCTCGACCGTGCCAGCGAAGTCGATGCCGGCGATCATGGGAAAACGGCGAACTACCGGCGCTTTGCCAGTGACGGCGAGGCCGTCCTTGTAGTTCACGGTAGACCATTCGACGCGAACGGTGACGTCGCCGTCCATCAGTTCGGCATCGTCGAACTGTGTCAGCGCGACTGTCGTGCCCTTCTCGGCCTTGTCGATCCTGATCGCCTTGAATGTCCCCACGCGTCTACTCCCTTTCAGCACGAGCCTTTCGGGAGGTTTACCGCATTATGCAGGCTGCGCAACCGGCCGCTGGACCGGAGCTTCGACGATCGGCAGATTGATCAGCGCGGATAGCACACCGAACAGCACCGAGAGCCACCAGACCGGCGTGTAGGAGCCGAATTTATCGAACACAACGCCGCCGAGCAGCGCCCCGAGAAATCCGCCGACCTGATGGCTGAAGAACGCGAAGCCATAGAGGGTCGCCAGCCAACGCGTGCCGAACATCAACGCGACGAGACTTGAGGTCGGGGGCACGGTGGACAACCAGGTGAGACCGGTGACGACCCCGAACGCGACCGCGGAAAACGTCGTCATCGGCGTCGAAATGAACGCAACAATCGACAACGCACGGACGAGGTAGATCGACGACAGGATGTACTGCTTGGGAACCTTGGTCGAGAGCCATCCGACACTTAGCGATCCAATGATGTTGAACAAACCGATCGCTGCGAGCACCCAGCCGCCGGTCTGAACCGGCATGCCGCGGTCGACCAGATAGGCCGGCAGGTGGGCGGTGATGAAGGCGAGTTGAAATCCGCAAGTAAAGAAGCCCAGCACCAGCAGGACGTAGGACCGGTGACCGAAGGCTTCCGTCAGCGCACTCTTGAACGACTGTTCCGGCACGACCGGACCTGCATCGGGGCTAACGCTGGGGGTTGTCAGCACCAGCGACAGCGGCACTACCAGCAGCATCAACATCGAAAAGACGATCAGTGCCGGCTGCCACCCGAAATTGTCGATCAGCGCAACGCTGAACGGCGCGAACACGAATTGTCCGAACGAACCCGCCGCGGTGCCCGCACCCAGCGCAATGCCCTGCCATTCGCGGGGGACCAGCTTTCCGAATGCCGACAACACCAGATTGAACGAGCAGCCGGACAGGCCGAAGCCGATCAGGAATCCCGCGCCGACATTGAGCGACAACGGCGTGCCGGCATAACGCATCACCAGAAGGCCGGCCGCATACATCAGCGCACCGATGCACATCACGCGCACGCTACCGAACTTGTCGGCAATGGCGCCGGCGAAGGGCTGACCGATCCCCCACAACAGATTCTGAACAGCGAAAGCGAGTGCGAAGACGTCGCGGCCCCACGAAAACTCGCGGCTCATGGGCTGCATGAAAAAGCCGAACGTCGAGCGCGGCCCGAACGTCAGCATCCCGATCAGACATCCGCAGATGATGATCACCAGCGGGGTACGCCAACCCACTTCGCCTGAAGGCTGCCGCACGCCGTCTTCAATTGCCGCCATCGGAAATTCTCACTTGCTAATATCGGCCAATACAAAATGCATCGCGGCCGGCCACCGCTGGCCGGAAGGACAAGTTAATGCGTTTGCATGAAAATGCCAGATCGCGTGGGCCACAAAAGTGTGGCGCAATCCAGCGATGCGATTTGGATGGAGCCGGACCGTATTACCGCCGGACAGTGTCACCCAGCTCGGCTGAGCTGTGGGACACCTCGGCCAGCCTGGCGGAGATTTCAGCGGTCTGAGCCGTCGAACCCCAGCTCGGCGCGTCGCTGCCATCTCCCCAAGCCCGCGGACGATAGAACGTGTGGACGCCGGTGCGGTACATCTTCTTCATTTCGTGGACCCACGACGGGTGCACCCAATAGGCGTGGTAGTGCGTCGACTTGCCGACCTCAGGCAGCCACAGGCGGCCGTCGAGCGTGGCCTTCGCGATCCTTCGGGCGCGATCCCACATGTCCGGCTCTTTGACGACGTCGGGAATGCCATCACAGGCAAACGTGAACTGGCACGCCAGGTGACGGTTCGCATTCTGATAGACCACACCGCACACGGTGGTCGGATAGTAACCCGAGAACACCCGATTCATAACGACCTGAGCCACCGCGATCTGGCCGCGGACTGCTTCGCCGCGCGCTTCGAAATAGACCGCATCGGTGAGACATTTTTCCTGCTTGGCGCGAACCTTGTCGTTCAGCAAGCCGAGGCGCTCCGCCGGCGTTTTGATCTTGCTATCGGTGGCATTGACTTCGCCCTTGCCGACAACCGTCTCGGCCGCCTTCGACGAATCCTTGGTCTCGCTCCGTTGCGGCACAGCCACCTTCATATCGGGATCGGCGGGAGATCCCGGCGTCACAATCATCGGCTCTTCGCCCGGCTGCCAGCGTTCCAGACCGCCGCTCGGGATGCCCAGCGAAGAGCTTCCAAAATACAGGCTCGCGGTCTTGACCGAAAACCCGTCAGCGGACGGCTGCGGCTCGATGGCCGCATCATTGCTTTCGGGGTGCGGCTTGAGATCGTCGAGCGGCTGTGCTTCCAGCGAGAGCGAGACGTCGTATTGCGGCAGCGGCGGCGCGTTCAAAGCATCCGCCAGTTCGGGATCGAGGGGCTCGGCGGCAGGTGCGGCCGCAGCGGTCTTCGCGCCCATCACCGATGCATTGGATGTCGAAGGATCCTGCGGCGTTGTTTCCACCGATACCGGCGCAGCTGGCTCCGGCGTCACGATGGCCAGGCGATCGCCCTTGAGTGTGCGATCGACCTTGGGAAAATCAGACGCCTGATAACGTGGTGGCGGCTGGGTCAGGCGGTTGCGCGTGACCGCACCCGCGATGCCCTCGTTGTCGATACTCGCCAGCAGTAAAGTTGCCGCGCGCGGCGCCGTGGTCCCTACCGGACGTCCGAAGCTGAAGGTCGCGACTTGAATGGAACTCACGGCGGATGCGAAAACACGTTTCTGCCAGCGTTCGGCAACGCCGGGCTGCCTCGCAAGCAGCGAGGCAATATCCTGATAGCCGGTTTCGTTCGGGATCAATGCGAAGAAGCAGAGACCGAAGCCGAAGAGCGCAAGACTCGCGCCCCTCGGCCCGTTACGCACACCAAACATCAATACGCTCACGCAACGCCACACACGCGATCGATCCGCACATTCGGTGCATTTCGATCAATGTCGGTAATATCCAATTAAAGTTGCGAGGGCGTTAATCCGCGATGCACGCGCGCCACAGGCAAGAGCGCATCTGCAATCGCCTGCGGGCATCGAAAACGTTGGTAAACAACGCCTCCAGCAAAGTGGTAAACATCGAGTCAACGCAGCTTCGCGCCCGAAACAAGGTGCGTTGCATGGCGCACAAACAAAATCGCGCCGCATCGAGGTGCGGCGCGATCGGATTGTAGAGATGAAGAAGCGCGGCGATCAGGCCTGGCTTGCGGCGCTTTTGCCAAGCGCGGCCTGCGCCGCGGCAAGACGTGCGATCGGCACCCGGTAAGGCGAGCACGACACGTAATCGAGTCCGATCTCGTGACAGAAAGCCACGGAAGCCGGGTCGCCGCCGTGTTCACCGCAGATGCCGACCTTGAGGTTCGGACGGGTCTTGCGGCCGCGTGCCACACCGATCTTCACCAGTTCCCCGACGCCGCTGCGATCGACTGAGATAAACGGATCGATCTCAAGAATTCCCTTCGCGATGTAGGTTCCGAGGAAACTCGACGCATCGTCGCGGCTGATGCCGTAGGTGGTCTGCGTTAGATCATTGGTACCGAACGAAAAGAACTCGGCGGTCTCGGCGATCTCGCCTGCCAACAGGCAAGCGCGCGGCAGTTCGATCATGGTGCCGACCTGATAGCTCAGCTTGGCGCCGGTCTCGCGCATCACCGACTGCGCAGTCGCATCGATCCGCCCCTTGATGAGATCAAATTCTGCTTTGGTCGCGATCAGCGGCACCATGACCTCGAGGCCGACAGCCTTGCCGGTTCGCTTGCCGGCTTCGACGGCAGCCTCGAAAATTGCCCGTGCCTGCATTTCGGCAATTTCGGGATAGGCAATGGCGAGCCGGCAACCGCGGAAGCCGAGCATCGGATTGAATTCGGCAAGATCGCGGGCGCGGTCTGCCAGCCGCCGAGGATCGGTATTCATCGCACGCGCGACTTCCTCGATCTCGGCCTGGGTGTGCGGCAGGAATTCATGCAGCGGCGGATCGAGCAGCCGAATGGTAACCGGCAGACCCTTCATGATTTCGAATAGCTCGACGAAATCCGCACGCTGCATCGGCAACAGCTTCGACAGCGCGGCACGGCGCGCCTGTTCGTCCTCGGCGAGAATCATCTCGCGCACGGTGCGAATGCGAGTCTCCTCGAAGAACATATGCTCGGTGCGGCAGAGGCCGATGCCTTCAGCGCCGAACCTGATGGCTGCGCGCGCGTCCGCCGGCGTGTCGCCGTTGACGCGAATGCCGAGCTTGCGCACCTGATCGGCCCAGCCCATCAGCGTGCCGAACTCGCCGGACAGTTCCGGCTCGATCATCGGCATCCGTCCCGCCAGCACCTGGCCGAGCGAACCATCGATCGTGATGACGTCGCCGGTCTTGAAGGTGCGATTGCCGACGGTCATGGTGCCGCGGCCGTAATCGACACGAACGCTGCCGCAGCCGGAAACACAGGGCTTGCCCATTCCGCGCGCGACCACCGCCGCGTGCGAAGTCATGCCGCCGCGCGTAGTCAGGATGCCTTCGGCGGCGTGCATGCCGTGGATGTCCTCGGGACTGGTCTCGATCCGCACCAGAATGACCTTGCGGCCATCGGCCTGCAGCTTGGTCGCCTCATCGGACGAGAACACGATCTCGCCCGCAGCAGCGCCGGGCGAGGCCGGCAGGCCGGTCGCAACCACATCGCGCTTCGCACTGGGGTCGATGGTCGGGTGCAGCAACTGGTCGAGCGACGCGGGATCGATACGAGCCACCGCATCCTTCTTCGAAATCAGACCTTCGTTGGCCAACTCGACCGCGATGCGCAGCGCGGCTTTCGCCGTGCGCTTGCCGTTGCGGGTCTGCAGCATCCAGAGCTTGCCATCCTCAACGGTAAATTCGACGTCCTGCATGTCGCGATAGTGTTTCTCAAGCTGCGTGTAGATGCGCGTCAGCTCCTTGAACGCGGCCGGCATCGTCGTTTCCATCGACGGCTTGTCGGATCCGGAGTCCTTGCGCGCGGCTTCAGTGATGTCCTGGGGCGTGCGGATGCCCGCGACCACGTCCTCACCCTGCGCATTGATCAGGAATTCGCCGTAGAGTTTGCTTTCGCCGGTCGACGGATTGCGCGTGAACGCCACACCGGTCGCCGAGGTTTCGCCCATGTTGCCGAACACCATGGCCTGCACGTTGACGGCGGTGCCCCACGATTCCGGAATATCGTGCAGCTTGCGGTAGGTGGCCGCGCGCGCATTCATCCATGACGAAAACACCGCGCCGATCGCGCCCCACAACTGCTCGTGCGGATCCTGCGGAAAGTCCTTGCCGTTCTCGCGCGCAACAGCCGCCTTGTACTTGCCGACAACTTCGATCCAGTCGTCGCCATCGAGATCGGTGTCGAGCGAATAGCCCTTGCTGTCCTTGAACGTATCCAGAATGTCCTCGAAATGATGATGCTCGAAACCGAGTACGACATCCGAATACATCGTGATGAAACGGCGATAGCTGTCATAGGCAAAGCGCCGGTCGCCCGACAGTGCGGCCAGCGCCTCAACCGTCTTGTCGTTGAGACCGAGGTTGAGCACCGTATCCATCATGCCGGGCATCGAAGCCCGCGCGCCCGACCGTACCGAGACCAGCAGTGGGTTCTTCGCGTCGCCAAATACCTTTCCGGTGATCTTCGCGACGTGCTCCAGTGCCTTCTCGACCTGCGACTTCAGCTCCTTCGGATAGGATTTGTCGTGCGCATAGAAATACGTGCACACCGAGGTCGGGATGGTGAAACCGGGAGGTACCGGCAAACCGAGATTTGCCATTTCGGCGAGGTTGGCACCCTTGCCGCCGAGCAGCTCTTTCAACCCGGCCTTACCTTCAGCTTTGCCGTCGCCAAACGTGTAGACCCATTTGCCTGATTTTACCGGCGACGCAGCTTTCGCAGCCTTTTTCGTCACTGATGCCGAAGCCTTTGCGACTGCCTTTGCAGGCCGCTTGGCGAGCGCCTTGCGTGCAACGTCGGCGAATGGCGCCTTCGTCCGTGACGATGTGGATGGCTTTGATTTTGCTGCGGCTTTTTTGGACTTCGAGGCGGCTTTGGCCATGATGTGAAAACATTCCGCGTGAGGGGAAACGTGCGCGCCTTACACCACGTTTTGACGGTTCCACGCAAGCTGCGAGGGCGTTGTTTGCGCTACCAAACGATCCAGCATAGCGCCAAGTGACGATCCGCATGATCGTCGCGGCAGCGAGAGACGCGACCGCGACACAGGTGTCTGTAAGAGTGTCCCCGGGGGATTGATCGGATTGAGACTCTCTAACTCCGTGACACAGCAGCTGGTTCCTTCATCGATTCGCAAGTTGGACCCACCAGTCGCTTTCATGGACATGATGGACCGGACACAAAAAACGCGGCGTTTCCGCCGCGTTTTTTAAATCCGATATCGAGCCAAGCTCAAGCCTGTGGCTGCGGCTCCAGGCCGGGATCCGCGTCAGGACGCGGTCGCGGCTTGCCTGCCGGCGGCACGGCGGAGGTGCGCGGGCCCGAAGGCTCGAGCACCGACTCCCGGTTGGGCTTCTTGCCGTTAAGAAGATCGGTAATCTCGTCGCCGCTCAACGTTTCGAATTCGAGAAGCCCCTTGGCAAGCGCCTCAAGGTCGGCACGTTTCTCGGTCAAGATCCTCGTCGCCTCGTTGTAGCCCTCCTCGACCAGACGCCGGATTTCGCCGTCGATCTTCTGGACCGTCGCCTCGGACGCATTTTGCGTACGTGATACCGACATGCCCAGGAACACTTCATCCTGGTTCTCGCCGTAAGAGACAGTGCCGAGTTCTTCCGAAAGGCCCCAGCGCGTCACCATCATACGCGCCAGACGTGTGGCCTGATCGATATCGGACGAGGCGCCGGACGTCACCTTCTGCCGGCCAAACACCAACTCTTCCGCGACGCGGCCGCCCATCATGATGGCGAGGCGCGAGGTCATCTGCTCCAGCGACATCGACAGCTTGTCGCGTTCCGGCAGTTGCATCACCATGCCGAGCGCACGGCCGCGCGGAATGATGGTCGCCTTGTGGATCGGGTCGGTCGCGATAACATTGAGGCCGACGATGGCATGGCCGCCCTCGTGATAGGCCGTCAGCATCTTCTCTTCCTCGGTCATGACGAGCGACTTGCGCTCGGCGCCCATCATCACCTTGTCCTTCGCCTCTTCGAATTCGGCCTGCGTCACCATGCGCTTGTTGCGGCGCGCGGCGGTCAGTGCCGCTTCGTTGACGAGGTTCATCAGGTCGGCGCCGGAGAAACCCGGCGTGCCGCGTGCGATGGTCTTGAGGTTGATATCCGGCGCCAACGGCACCTTGCGGACGTGAACCTTCAGGATCTGCTCGCGGCCGACGACGTCCGGATTGGGCACCACGACCTGACGGTCGAAGCGGCCCGGACGCAGTAGCGCGGGATCGAGCACGTCGGGACGGTTGGTGGCCGCGATCAGGATTACGCCCTCGTTGGCCTCGAAGCCGTCCATTTCGACCAGCAACTGGTTCAGCGTCTGTTCGCGCTCGTCATTGCCGCCGCCGAGGCCGGCACCACGATGCCGACCGACTGCATCGATTTCGTCGATGAAGATGATGCAAGGCGCATTCTTCTTGGCCTGCTCGAACATGTCGCGCACGCGCGAGGCGCCAACGCCGACGAACATTTCAACAAAGTCAGAGCCTGAGATGGTGAAGAACGGTACGTTGGCTTCGCCTGCGACCGCGCGCGCGATCAGCGTCTTACCGGTACCGGGAGGACCCACCAGCAGCACGCCACGCGGAATCCGCCCGCCGAGCCGCTGGAATTTACCGGGATCGCGCAGAAATTCGACAATCTCCTGCAAATCCTGCTTAGCCTCGTCGACACCGGCAACATCCTCGAAGGTGACGCGGCCATGAGCCTCTGTGAGCATCTTGGCGCGCGACTTGCCAAAACCCATCGCCTTCCCGGCACCGCCCTGCATCTGACGCGACAGGAAGATCCACACGCCAATTAGCGCGATGAACGGCAGCCACGAGACCAGCAGCGATACGAACCACGGCACGTTATCGCCGGGCGGCTTGGCGGTGATCTGGACCTTCGCGTCGTAGAGCTTTTTCACCAGCCCCGGATCGCTCGGCGCATAGGTCTGGAAACTGGAGCCGTTGGTGAAGGTGCCGTGGATTTCCGGCCCCTGGATCACGACATCGCGGACATGGTTCTGATCGACTTCCGTCAGCAACTGCGAAAATGAAATATCCTGCGAGGACGCGCGCTGACCTGGATTCTGGAACAGCGTGAACAACGCCAAAAGCAGCAGGACAATGATGACCCAGAGGGCGAAGTTGCGCAGATTGGCGTTCATCGATCTTCCTTCGAGGCCGCGCGGATCGCAGCCGTATGTCCTTGCACCGACTCAACGGAATTCAGGTGCCGACAGATATACAATCTAGGTGCCGCTGAGGTCCCTGCCAAGGGAACCACACGGGACTATTTAGCGCATCATAACGCCATTCCGGCTCAAATAATGGCGATGGTAACGGGGTTTTTGCGCGGTGGTTAAGGCCTCCGCATCGCCCGAGACACGTCAGCCCGTTCGCCGCCGTCGCGGCGGGGCCGGCTCAACGCTGATCCGGTCGGACGTAAGCGTCACCAACGCCCCGGCTAACGTCTGTTTCAACAAAATACGACGTTTGGCAGGGCCGTTTCCGGCGGCCGCACGGTCGAGTGCTGCAAGCAGGGCCTCGACTTTGCCAAGTTCGGCCGGTCCCTCATGGCCGACGCGATTGATCGCCCGCAGCAACAATCGAACCCTGATCTCCTCGGACAAGGCAGCAAATGCCTCCGCGGGAAAGCCCGGGCGCTCTGCACCGCGATTGCGTAACGCCAGGTAGCGTTCGGCGCCGTTCGCCAGAAGTTCCAGGGCCGCATTGGCACGCGCCAGACGCGACGCCAGCCGCGCCAGATTGCGAGCATCGCAACCTTCATCCGCCAGCGCCGGCATCAGCGCGCGCAGACGGGGTCGAGCAAAACCGATGTCACGGTTGGTTGGATCGTCTGCGTAGGCGATCTTGGCTTTCTTGAGCGTCGCGATGAGCCGCGATTTCGGGACATGCAGCAAAGGCCGCGCAAGAATGATCCCTTCGCGCACCGTTTCGCGCGCCATCGCGGCGAGGCCGGCAATGCCGCTGCCGCGCGACATACGCATCAGAACCGTCTCGGCCTGATCATCGCGGGTGTGAGCCGTGAGGATATGTGATGCGCCGTTGGCGCGGGCGGCCTTCGCCAGCAGGCGGTAACGGGCGTCGCGCGCCGCTGCGGGGAGCCCGGATTTCGGCTTCACGCCGGTCCAGCGCACAGTACGATGCGTCATCCCGAGTTGGGTTGCGAGGCGCTTGACGTCCCGCGCCTCGCGCGCGGCTTCGCTTCGCAAGCCATGATCGACGGTGACGGCGACGATATCGGGACCACGCGTCATGGCGCGCCGCCAGCGCGCTGCCAGCCACATCAGTGCCACGGAGTCCGGGCCGCCAGACACCGCCAGCACCAGTACCGGCGCGCGCTTCCAGTCTGCGAACAGATTTTTCGCCTCCCCGGATGAAACCGGCACAGCGAAGGGAGGCTCTGACGCCTTCATTACCCGCGCCACCGCTCTAGTCCGGGCCACGAATGCCCATCCCAAAGGTCAGCCGATTGCCATCGAGATCGTCGACGTCGAAATCACGCATGTCATAGGGACGATCGCCCGGTGGCTGCAATGTCATCGCGCCACGCGACTTCAGTTCGTCGTAAAGCGCATCGACTTCGGTAACAAAGACATTGGCGGCACCTTGACCGGGCCGGCGTTGTGTCTTGTGGGCGGCCTGGAAATGGATCGTCACATCGTCCCGCTCGACGCCCCCGTAGAAAACCGGATCGCCATAGGTGAAGCTGACCTTGAAGCCAAGAACATCGCGATAGTGGGCAACGGTCTTCAAAACGTCATGCACCACGAACAATGTCGCGGCAGCACAGAAACGTGGAGCAAGAGAATTCATCGGACAAGCTCCTTCGGTGGGAAGCCAATCCGAAGTTACGCGATCCGGTACATATTCTCTAGTGGAATGGATTTGACATTCGCAACCGACCTGGCTGCGAGCGCGCGAGCTAACGTCAAATCAAAGCTCCCTTGATTCCAAGTATTCGCAAAAGCCCGAGCAGCAGCAGTGGCTGCGAATATTAGAATCGGACCACTAGCACTTGACCCGCTTTTGCTCACGGTCCACGGCCTGCTTTACCCCTGCCGACGCACGGGGGTATTTACGCGTGACTTCGCCGAGGGCGGCGCACGCGGCTTCCTTTTCCTTCAGTGCGCCCAGCGATTGCCCGAGCCGCAGCAAGGCATCGGGCGCTTTCGCCGAAGTGTCATATTTCGTCGTCACGCCGAGGAAAGCTTCCGCCGCCTCGCGATATTTCTGACGCTGAAACAAGCTTTCACCGAGCCAATACTGCGCGTCACCCGTCAACGCATCGGACGGATATTTCTGGGCAAAATTTCGCATGGTTTCTTCGGCAAGCGCATAGTCCTTGCGCTGCATGTAGCCGATGCCGAGATCGAACTCATCGCGCGGCGTCGCGGATGGCGGTAGCGTTGTCAATCCGCCGCCACCGTTGGGCGGCGGCGCGTAGGCCCCGGGACGGCGGGGATTGGTATTGGCGAGATCGAGCGGAGCGCCAGCCTCGCGGCCACCGGGTGCGCCTACGGCTTCCGATGAAATAGGCAGCTGACCGCCGCCCAGCGCGCGGGGAGCACCCGGCGCGTTGGGATTCTGGCCGGGATCGAAGGCATCGCCGCGGCGGCCTTGGGCAGGTGCGCCCACGGCCTGCTCTTGCACAATGGGAGCCTGCCCGGCCCGCTGATCGTAGGCCGGTTGACGATAGCCTGGATTCGGTTGCGCTGGCGGGGCGGCGGCGACATTGGGGCGCGCACCGGATGCGGGAGGCGAGCCACCGGCTTGCATCTGCCGCAGTTGATCCTCAAGGACCTGATTACGGTGCTGCAATTCTTCATTCTGTCCGGTCAGCGTTCGCAGCCGTTCTTCCAGTTGCTGGACTCGAACTTCCGGGTCCACATCGTTATCGGATTGCGCGAACGCGTGTGACGATAGGACGAGCGTCGCGGCAACAGCGGCTACGCGCGCAAGCATCGAGACTGTGGATGACATTTTGGCCTGACGATTGAAATTGACGTCACATCGAAAACGCACCCCATTGAAAACCGGAGTACGCCGAAAATGTGACTTGGTTCGATACCGGAGGTCACTTTACGACGATCTTCTTAGCCAGTCTTGTTCTTAGCCAGTCTCGGCCCAAAACTCTTGGCCTAAAATTCTTGGTCCAAAACTCTTGGCCCAAAACAAAACCGGCGCCCGAAGGCGCCGGCTGAAATCGGAGATGCGGGACGCCTCAGGAACTGGCGTTCAGCACGGTCACAGCACGGCGGTTCTGCGACCAGCAGGAAATGTCGTTGCAGACCGCGACCGGGCGTTCCTTGCCGTAGGAAATCGTTCGCATCCGGTTCGCCTCAATGCCGCGAGAAATCAGATAGGAACGGACCGCTTGGGCGCGGCGGGCACCCAGCGCGATATTGTATTCGCGGGTGCCGCGCTCGTCGGCGTGACCTTCAATGGTGAAGGAATAACGGTTGTAGCTCTGCAGCCAGCGCGCCTGCTTGTCGAGCGTCGTCGTTGCCTGCGGCGACAAATCCGTCTGGTCGCTCTCAAAGAACACGCGGTCGCCGACGTTGACCACGAAATCCTGCTGACTGCCAGGGGTCGCCGCATTGGCCATCGCGTCGCCGCCAAGCGGGTTCTTGTTGGCGCAGGCGCCCATAGACAGCGCCACAGCAAGAACCGCAGCGAGTTTCAATCCCTGGAGGAATCGCATTTGATGTAACATTCCGGAGCCTCCGCGCTCACGTTTTTCCACTGTCATCCGGTCTACAGGCCGATGGTTAAGCGAACGTTCCGTCAACCTTGATGAGGCGTTGCTCGCCTACATCAAATGCCACCATTTCCGGAAAAGCGCCCGTAATGGTTAATGAAATACAAATGTGGCGCGACGGTGAATGGCCGACAACGGCAATTATAACGCAAGTTCACGGCAACCGAAAACTATCCGGTACCAGAAACGCGTCATTATGCAGCGAAAACGGGAACTGGCGAAGACAACCGCCCTCGTCCGGGAACTTGTCCCGACAAGCCTGCCGTATCAGGCGTGCGGCGCGATCGATGCGCGCTCAAATGGCGTCGCGCCAGGAGATATCCGGCGCTCGCCGGAGCGTTCAAACAGCCGCCGCCGCTCGGACGCGGTCGAGCGCATCATTGGATAGCGCTTGAAGACCTTTTCGCGCGAAGCTGGAAAATCGACCGCCATCAGCCCGACCGGTTTGAGAAGACCCGGAAAGAACCGCGGCTCGGCTATGGTCTGGTGCAGGAACACGCGGCGATAAAAATTCTGATGCTCGGCGCGAACGATCGCAAGTCCGGTATCGGCGTTGAAATGCTCGCACGCCAGATACCCTAGCCGAATCGTGACATACGGAAGTTCCGGCAACCGCACGGCCTTGTCCGGGTCCGCGACGAACCGGCTCGGATCGATGATGGTCTCACCCCGATCGAGCCTCGGCTCAAGAATCTCGCCGAAGGCCTCCATCGAGCAAGACATCCGCCACTCGGGGGTCAGGACGCTGATGCGGAACGAACTAAGGAGTTCGCCGTGACGAAAGACGCCGATAGTCCAAGCATTGGGCGCGTCATCATATTGGTCGGTCACACGCTGTTCGGCCGATTCCTTAACCGCGCCCTCGCGAAGATAGGCCCGGTAGCGAAGATTATAGATTTCTTCCTTTTCCGCCGGCGTTTGCGCGAGACGATACTCGATATCTTTCAGCGGGTCCGCACTCCGTGCAAAAGCTGCGGGATTTGCTTCGGCCGAGGACGTCATGGAACACTCCTTACGACTCACGAACAAGTTCCGCGAGTAGCTGCGCGCCAACCGCACGCGGGAGTGGAAAAATTAACAGCTTCTTAACGAAATTGCAAAGACATCGCACACATAAGGTTAACCTAGCGGCGGCGCTAGTATGCGCGGCCCTGCAAAAAATACCCGCAATATCGTATTTAAAATCCGGGGAACTCGTTACGCGATCGATCGCGACGGCACGACTTTCAGGTGGTCGTCCCGCTGATGACGCCCATGCGAAGCATCAAGAAGCTGACGAATGCGGGGCGCGGGCACCGGGCGGCTGAACAGATAGCCCTGTGCTTCCGTCACTGTGCCGTCGGCACTGATGAGTTCGAGTTGCTCGTTGGTTTCGATGCCCTCGACGACAACGGACATGCCGAGATCTGCACTCAGCCGTGCCACGCCGCGCAGCAACGTCAGCGGCCGGTCGGTATCGATACCTTCGAGGAACGAGCGGTCGATCTTGACCTTCTGGAGCGGGAAATTGTGCAGATAACTGAGGCTCGAATAACCGGTTCCGAAATCGTCGAGCGAAATTCGCACTCCCGCCGAGCGCAACTGCGTCAGCGCGTCGTGCGTCCACTGGGTATTGCGCAGCAAAGATGATTCCGTGATTTCGATTTCAAGCCGGTGCGCCGGGAGGCCGGAGACTTCGAGTGCATAACGGACTTCGCTCAGGACGTCGCGCTGATGGAATTGCTGTGATGAGAAATTGACGGCGACGCTGACAGCGTCCGGCCACTTCATGCATTCCATGCAGGCCTTACGCAAAATCCAGCGGCCGAGATCGACGATGAGGCCCATGTCCTCCGCCACCGGAATGATATCGATCGGAGACACCGTCCCGCGCAAAGGATGATTCCAGCGCAGCAGCGCCTCGCAAGTAGAGATTCGTCCCGACTTGAGATTGACCAGCGGCTGATAGAACAATTCGAACTCTTCGTTGGCCAGTGCCTTGCGCAAGTCGAGTTCGAGGACGCGGCGCGCTTCGACAGTTTCCGCCATTTCGTCGCGGAAGAAGCAGAACGTTCCGCGGCCATCGGCCTTGGCGCGATAGAGCGCCATGTCGGCGTTCTTGAGCAGGTTATCGGCCGTGATGCCGGGTGACGTCAGCGCGATACCAACGCTTGCGCCAATCTCGACCATATGACGATCGATCTCATAGCGCTCGCTAAGCCGCTCGACGATACGGCGGGACAGTGCAGCCGCCTCTTCCGCCGACGGGATATTTTGCTGGAACACAACAAACTCATCGCCGCCGAATCGAGCGACAAAATCCTCGGGACGCAGCATTCCACGCAGACGATCGGCGACGATACACAACAAGCGGTCGCCGCAGGGATGACCGAGTGTATCGTTGACCTGCTTGAATTGATCGAGATCGATGAACAGCAACGCCGACAATCGTGACGCGCTGTTCGAAATCGCGAGCAAGCGTTCGATTTCGTCACGGAAGCTGAGCCTGTTGGGCAAAGCCGTGAGCGCGTCGAAGCGGGCGAGATGGCTGATTCTCGCTTCCGCCTTGCGCCGCTCGGTGATGTCCTCGACCAGCACGACGGTGCCCCCGCCGGCCATCGGCTGGAACGTCCACGACAGCGCGCGTCCATGTTCCCTGTTCGCATCGGCGGTCACGATTGCGCCAGCCTGCGAGTTCTCGATCTCGGAGATGATCGTCTTTCCGTTTTCGGGCGACATCGTTCCGGCGGACACGCACGCCGCGATAATATCGCCGGCGCTGAGGCTGCGGCGCACGAGATCAGCAGCAAGATGCATCATTTCGCTAAAGCGGTAGTTCATCACACCAAGACGGCCGTCGGCGCCGAACATGCACAGACCGTGCGGCATGTTGTTCAGTGCGGTATCAAATTGACCAGCGAGAGCTGCTTCACGTTCGCGCGCGATCAGGGCGCGGACGAAGATCTGCTGGAGACTCGTCGTGATCATTTTGAGGCCGAGGAAATACAGCACCGTGAGAAACGCCATCCCCATGTAGTAGGGGTCGCCATGCAGCGCCATCGCTGCGGCCATCGGTCCGCAGGTCAGCAGAATTTGCAGATGGAAAATCCACGGACGCCCGTAGGTGCGCCCCGCGCCTGCAGCCACATATCCCGTCGTGACCGAGATGCAGATCATATGCGCGACGGCATCGTCGGTCCTCAAAAGCGCAATAGCGCACCACGCACCAAGCGCAATCGCATAGAGCATCGCCCCGATTTGATATCGGACTTCCCAGCGCGACGCCTCGCCCGCGGTCAGTTCGGCATGACGGCTTTTGTATTTCGCCATGTCGAAGCTGCGGATCGCGCCGGTCAGGATCAGCAGCGCGGCGCAGGGCCACAACAACTCGTTTCCGGTCTTCAGCGCCGTCATGACCGCAGCGATCGCAGCGCAGGCCGCGCCGGCGAACATAGGTGCCGGATTCTGGAACAGCGAACCCACGAGCGCCGCGTAAATCGCAGGCGACATCGTCTGATCCGTGTGGCGATGGTGGTTGGCCAATTGCATCGGGTGCGCGCGCATCCTTTTTCGACGCACAGTGTTACCCGACGCAGATGAAGCCTTTCTGAGCGAACATCGTTAGCGAGACGTTGCGCCCGCCGCTCAAAATCAAGAATTTGCCTCTCAAATCAGCAGCCTAGGCAACTCTTGCCGGTTGCAATTGTACCGTCCACAACCGTCAGACGCCTGACCTATGACAGCAGAGGCGACCATGCGGGATCGGACGCAAAACCAGGCGTCGGAACCTTCAACTCGTTGCGGCCGGAGACATCGATCGTATAGAGCGATGGCCCGCTATTGCCGCCGGGGTCACGGAAGAACATCAGAACCCGGCCGTTGGGCGCGAACGTCGGCCCCTCGTTGTGAAATCCCGACGTCAAGATCCGCTCGCCTGAACCATCGGGCTTGATGATGCCGATGGAAAATTGTCCGCCACCCTGTTTGGTAAAGGCGATGTAATCGCCGCGTGGCGACCATACCGGGGTTGAATAGGTGCCCTCCCCGAACGAGATGCGTTGCGCAGCACCGCCGCCCGCCGCCATAACGTAAATTTGCGGCTTGCCGCCGCGGTCTGACTCAAAGCAGATGCGGGCGCCGTCAGGCGAATAGGACGGCGAGGTATCGATTGCCGGCGTGTCGGTCAGACGCGTGGTCGACTTCGAGCGCAAATCCATCACGAACAGGTTCGAATTGCCCCCCTGTTGCAAGCTCATGACGATGCGCTGGCCGTCAGGCGAAAAGCGCGGCGAGAACGACATGCCCGGAAAATTGCCGACGATTTCGCGCTGCCCGGTCTCGATATTGAACAGATAGACCCGCGGATCGCCCTGCCCGAACTCCATGTAGGTGATTTCCTGGGTCGACGGCGAAAAGCGCGGCGTAATGACAAGATCGGCGCCGCGCGTGAGATAGCGAACGTTGGCGCCGTCCTGATCCATCAAGGCGAGGCGTTTGACGCGATGTTGCGCGGACCCCGACTCGTCGACGAAGACGACGCGGCTGTCGAAGTAGCCCTTCTCGCCCGTCAGTCGTTCGTAGATCTGATCCGAAATGATGTGCGCAATCCGCCGCCAGTATTCCGGCGACGTGAAATATTGCTGGCCCGCGAGTTGCTGGCCTGTCGCGACGTCCCACAAGCGGAATTCGGCCTTGAGCCGGCCGTCGCCCTGGCGGGTCATTCTGCCGGTCACCAGCGCCTGCGCATTGATGGTTTTCCAGTTCGCGAACTGCGGCGGCACGTCGATGTTGGTGATCTTCTCGATGTACGCGGCCTGGTCGATCGGTGCGAACAACCCGCTGCGCTTGAGATTGTTGGTAATGACTTGAGAGACGCCGACGCCAACCTCGCCATCAGACGGCGAGCCTGCGACGAAATTCGGAATGGCGATCGGCAAGGGTGCGACGTTGCCCTGATCGATCTGTACCCGCGCTTGTCCGAACACAGGGCGCATCGGACTTGCCATCAACACACTGGCCGACGCAATTCCGGATATCATTTGGCGGCGGCTCAGGCGAAAAGGCACTTTTGGCAAGTCATTTTGATCAATCATCAGCGTCAACTTCTTCCATCTCAGCGCGTGGCCGCAGCGCTTTACGATTTTCGTTCGGTGAATACGGGTTCGAAGAACTTCCATTCGTCGAAAAACTGCGCCGGCAGATTGTACGGCTGGCATTCGATGATCGCACGCAGCGCGCTTTCTTGATAAACGCGGAAATACGGGGTCGACGGGTTACTGACCGCGGCCGGCGTGGTTTCGAGCGTACCGTCGCGCTTCAGCTTGATGCTGAAAATGGCCTCGGTCATCTGTGCCTCAAGGCCGCCATAAGGCTTCTTCCAGCAACGCTCGACCTGCGACTTGAACAGCGCACCCCAGGTCGCGGAGTTGTCGGCAGCCTTGCCGTGAGCCAAGCCCAGTGCGGCGTTGGAATTCAGCGTGTCGCCAGTCACCGAACGCCGCGTCGGGTCGCGCTTGTCGAGCAGCGCGGCGATCTTGGATTCGTCAAATACGCGTTCGGCTTTCGGCCGCTCCGGCTTCGGCGGAGCGGCCTTGGCCTGCTGCTTGGGCTTAGGCTTCTTCGCCTCTTCCTTTTTCAGCGCTTCCGCTATCGGATCGACCTTCGGCGGATCGGGTTTCTTCTCGATCGGCTTCGGCTCTTCCTTCGGCTTGTTCTCAACAACAGGCTTCGGCGGATCAGGCTTTTTCTCGACCGGCTTCTCCACCGGCTTCGGCGCAGGCGGCGGCGAGGTATCGGTTACGATCGGTGGTTTCTTGTCGTCGATCTTGCCGACAGTGTCTTCCGGCGGCGGCGTGGCCTCGGCAACCTTCTCGACCAGCGGCTTCGGGTTTTCCTTCTTGCCGGTCTTCATGCCGGCGGTGACCTTGGCGAGTTGATCGGCGGAAATAATATCGACCGGTAGTGATTCCTCCGGCATCGACTCGAAGGCCTTGGACGAAAACGATACCAGTCCCCACCCGATCACGAGGACGTGCAGGGCAATCGACGCCGCCAGAGTCTTGTCGACCTTGACCTTCAAACTACGATCCCTGATCCACTTCCGTCACCAATGCGAGACGCTTGAATCCTGCGCCCGAGAGCTGTCCCATCACCCGCGCCACCGTCCCGTAGTCGGCCTTCTTGTCGGCCCGCATGAATATGCGCTCATCCATGCCGCCGCGGGCATCCGTGATCGCTTTCAGCTTCGGTATCAGATCGGCCATCGAGACTTCGGTGTCGTTGATGAAAATCTTGCCTTTGACGTCGACCGACAACTGAAGCGGCGTCTTGTCCTGCTCCAGACTCTTGGCCTGGGTCTGCGGCAGATCGAGCGGCACGCCGACCGTCAGAAGTGGCGCCGACACCATGAAGATGATCAAGAGCACCAGCATCACGTCGACCATCGGCGTGACGTTGATCTCCGCCATCGGCTGAGACCGCCGCCGTCCACGCCGCCCACCGCCACTTGCCGAAGCCGCCGGATTCATCGCCATGATGGACCGTCCGTTTCCACGCCGTCCCGCCTCAGGATCGTTCGTCGATCTGACGCGACAGGATTGCCGAGAACTCGTCGGCAAAACCCTCAAGCCGCTGGGCCTGACGGTTCACCTCGGAGGTGAACTTGTTATAGAAAATAGTCGCCGGAATGGCGGCGATAAGGCCGACCGCCGTTGCAAACAGCGCTTCGGCAATACCTGGAGCCACCACCGCCAGCGAGGTATTCTTGGAAGCTGCGATCGACTGGAAGCTCGACATGATGCCCCAGACGGTGCCGAACAGACCGACGAAGGGGCCTGCCGAGCCGACCGTCGCCAGCACCAGCAACCGCCGCTCCAGCCGCTCGATCTCGCGCGCGATCGAGACGTTCATCACCTTCTCGATTCGCATCTGAAGACCGGCAAAGGACCGCGCCTGACTTTCGAACGAGCGCTTCCACTCGCGCATCGCCGCGACAAAACAAGCCGCCATCGACTGCGTCGGCTTGGCCGACAGCGCCCGATACAGGTCCTCGATCGACTCGCCGGACCAGAATGCCTGCTCGAAACGATCCATCGCGCGCTTGGTGCGGGCGTAAAGGAAGATCTTGTCGATTGCGATCGCCCAGACCCAGACCGAGCAGCTCAGCAATCCCAGCATGACCGCTTTCACGATCCAATGGGCCTGAAGAAACAGTGCGATCAGCGACACGTCGGCTGAGGCTACGGGCAAGGCAGACTGCGCCACGTCGGCCGGATTCATGAGCGGTATCCTCTCAACGCAAAATATCCTCATTGACCGGGGGCGACGTCCGCCGCCGGTTTCGCAGCCACGCAATCCGCGCGCAGCGTAAGGCGCCAACGCGAAAACCCGGGTGAGTCACATGAGGGGCCCGTTCAAAGCCGGAACGTGCATCCCCTGCCAACATGTCAAAACGAGGGCTATCGGCGCATCTTTACGGCCCTAACCAAACGCTAATCATAGTTAAGGCCGGGTTACCAAAGAAGAATTGCGGCCGCGGAACCGGCCTGTCGTCTGGCCCTTACAGACCGCAGCCGGATTTGGCCCGGCCAGCCGGACCGATTTCCCCTTTTGGGAATCCTGACCTAAAACGCGGACCATGAACGAGATCGGACATGCGTTTGCGCTCGCCGCCGAGATGGTCGGACGGCTCGATCCGAATTTGCTCCAGATTGTGGGGCTGTCGCTCCGGGTCAGCCTTACTGCCAGCGCGCTGGCCTTTCTGCTGGGATTGCCGATCGGCGGATGGCTTGCGGCAACGCGATGGCCAGGCCGGACGCCTTTGCTGATCGTCGCCAATGCCGCGCTCGGACTCCCGCCGGTGGTGGTTGGCCTCGCCGTCTATCTTCTGCTGTCCCGCTCCGGTCCGCTCGGAACATTCGGACTGCTGTTTACGCCCAACGCCATGATCATAGCCCAGACTCTGCTGGCGCTGCCGATCGTTGCGGCGTTGACCCACCGCATCATCGAACCGTTGTGGCTCGCTTATGGCGATGCGCTCAGGATCGATGGGGCTTCGCTGGGCCGCGCCATCATCACACTGCTGGCGGCCGGCCGCGCCGGACTCGTGACTGTCTTCCTCTCGGCATTCGGCCGCGTCGTCGCCGAAGTCGGTGCCATCCTGATCGTCGGCGGCAATATTCGTGGCGTGACCCGCACCATGACGACCGCGATCGCGCTCGAAACCAGTGCCGGCGACCTGCCGCTTGCGCTCGCGCTCGGACTCGTGCTGATCGGCATCTGTCTCACCATCAGCGCACTCGCCTTCGCGATGAACCGCACGTTGACCTACGCCAGCGCCTGAGGCCGTTACTTCGCGTCGGGAAAGAACAACTGCTCGCCGTTGATCTTGTAGGCCGCGATGGTGGACTGACCCTTGGGGGAAATCAGCCAGTCCACGAACGCCTGGCCTTCCGCGACCTTGACGTTCGGATGCTTCTCGGGATTGACCAGCATCACGCCGTATTGATTGAAGAGTTTGTTGTCGCCTTCAACCAGGATCTTGAGATCGCCGCGATTCTTGAAGGAGAGCCAGGTGCCGCGGTCTGAGAGTGTGTACCCGTTCAGCGCGGCCGAGGTGTTGAGCGCCGGTCCCATACCCTGACCGATCTCCTTGTAGGCAGTTCCCATGGCCTCGGCAGGCTTGATGTCGGCATCCTTCCAGTAGCGCAACTCGGCGGCATTGGTGCCGGAGCGGTCGCCGCGCGAAACAAAGATCGCTTTGGCTGCTGCAATCTTGCGCAGCGCCTCCAGCACATCTTTGCCGGCCGCATGGGCTGGATCGGATGACGGACCGACGATGACGAAATCATTGTACATGACGTCGAACCGCTTCACGCCCTGGCCTTCGTCCATGAATTTAGCCTCGGCATGACGGTCATGCACGAATACAACGTCGGCGTCGCCACGGCGGCCGATGTCGAGCGCCTGTCCCGTTCCGACGGCGACAACCTTGACCTCGATGCCGCTCGCCGCGGTGAATGCCGGCAACAGATGGCCGAACAGCCCCGATTGTTCAGTCGATGTCGTCGATGCAACAATGATCGAACGCTGCTGCGCGATCGCGGGCGTCGTCAGGCTGACCAGCGCAATTGCAAGACATGATGAAAGGCCGAACCGGCGCATCGTCGCTCCCCGTTGAAATGATTGAAGATGGCTAGCACCGCCGATTTGAAATTCCTGCACCGGTTGCCGCAAGTAGGTCCTCAGGAATTTCAAATCGAAAGCGGCACTAGAATCATAGAGTTGCTAGTACCCTTTGGTTTTCGAAGTCCGTATCAACACCTCCCGCAACCGACTCACGGACTTCGAAAACCGGGTACTAGCGCTGTTCGAAATCGGCAACAAGTCGCCATTCTGCGCAGTTCAGGCGGTTTGTCGCACATACAAAAAACCGCCCGCCTGTTGTGCAGGCGGGCGGTCATGTCGGCACCGGGTCTTATGGGGGCATCAAACCCGGCGTCGAAATCGGCGCTGTTATTGACCTTGCGGCTGATCGTTCGGCGGCGTCGGACGCGGACGATGCTGCGCCATGAACTGGTCGAACTCTGCCTTGTCCTTGGCGTGGCGCAGGCGATCCAGGAAGTCCTTGAATTCGGTCTGCTCCTCCTCGAGACGGCGCAGCGTCTCCGTGCGATAGTCGTCGAAGGCGCGGTTGCCGCTCGAAGGCGGACCGAAACCGCGGAAGCCGAAGCCGCGGCGCTCCATGTGATCGCGCATCCGCTCCATCTTGTATTGCATCCGCTGCATCTTGTTTTCGAAACGATCGTTGCTCCAGCAACCCATTTTCCTGCTCCCGAGTGTGAAGAAGAGAATTGCGAGGCCGACCGGCCACCACAACATGAAACCCAGCACGATCAGAACGATCCGCAGCGGGTGCCAAGGCACATCCATAAAGCGAGGATGCTGAGAGTAACCCTGCTCCGGCGCCTGGTTGGGGCCGTTCCAGCGATAGTAGTCTGTGGTGTTGGCCATCGGCCTTCTCCATGAACGGCACCATGCCGTGTGAATGTAAATAACATTTACATCCCTAAACCGTTCCGAATTTTTGTCAAGCCTCGGTTTAAGCGGGAAATCGCGAATTCTGTGGCAGCCAACTCCCGATTGTTACGACTCATAACATTCGGCGCAGCGCAGGATCGGGCGGCCGCGACGGCAACCCAAAGCAAAAAATCCATGAGCGAGAAGCGCTTGCGCATACGCACTCCGCCGGCAACGACTCCCACGGCTCGCGCCTGCGGGCGGCGGGTGCGCTATCAGGTCGCGGGCTTGTGACCCCACGGGCCCGCGGGCGGCACACCCGGCGAAGTCGAAGACCCCGGTGGCGGTGGCGGCTGAGCGCCAGTCTGACCTGGCTTGCGATCGATCGGGAAGCCTAATCCGCGCAGATAAATCAGCACGCCGGCTTCGAGCAGATCTTCCGCCGACATCGGCAGCTTGCGGCGCGCCGCATCTCCGCGGCCGAACAGCGAGGCGACGCCGTGCGACATCGACCAGATATGCAGCGCCATCA
>JBEPUM010000012.1:0-38941 GCA_041691515.1 Pseudomonadota bacterium
GTGGGCACAATATTCCGCGCCTGAAGCCGGAAGCCTTCGTCGAGATATTGCTGGCTCAGGTGTGATGAAGACCGTGACGACGCAGAACGCGAAGCCTTAACCAGCGCCAGCCTGCTCGAGAAGTTTCATCAACGGTGCGTCGCCGTTCCCCACGGACCAATCTGCGTAATCGTTTTCAACGAGATAGACGAAGACGTCTTGCGGCCGGACGCCGGGCTTCTGCTCCAGAAGCTCGGCTATTTTCTTATGAAGCTGAACGCGCAAGTCACGGCTTCGGCCGCCTCTCAGGACAATATTGATGATGACGAGGTCATCAGTGCGGGCAATATCCAGAAAGGAGGGATGATAGATAAAATTCTCCGCGTCATATTCATCGATGACGTGAAACTGATCTTCGTTCGGAATCCCAATTACCTCCACCAAAGCCCGGTGTACCGCATCGCTGATTGCGCGACGATATTGAGGTGACTTGCCGCGCCTAAGCGCAATTCTCGAAGTGGGCATGACGGAAACTCCTGAATCCATTCGAAACGACACATGGTTCTGTACACCGTCTAAGGTGGATACACAACACCATCTTAGATAGTGTACATACGCGTTGCTCCATGGTATTCATCGACGTTCACCCGTCGACGAGGGGCAACATGAAGTTCTATTTTGGCTCGGGCCGGCTCTGCCTGGATTTTGTGAGAACGCTTCGGGCTCGGCGAGGACACGCTATCGAAGGGCTGGAAAGTGCTGAGGATCTCGATCGTTGGATCGACGAGGCACATTTGCCGGTCAAGCTTCGCAAGCAGGCGATAAAACAAGATGACTTGCGGGCCGCGCGCCAGTTGCGAGAAACAATTTATGAGGTGGTTGAGGCCACTCGCCTCAAATCACGGATGTCAAATCCCCACATCGCACTCCTCAATGCCCATGCGGCTCAGCCTCCTCCCTTCCCTCAATTGAGCGCAAAAGGGCAGATTTCCTGGTCGTCGCCCGACCCGCTTAATGCGGCGTTCTCATACCTCGCGCGCGACACTCTTGAACTCGTGGGCTCGGAAAGTGCCTCACGCATTCGCGAATGTGCCGACAAGGAATGCACGTCTCTGTTCTTTGATACATCGCGCTCCGCAAACCGGCGATGGTGTTCAGCCATGCCCTGCGCGAACAGAAACAAGGTCCGCGCCTATCGTTCTCGCATGCGACCATCATGAGTCCGCTCGTGCCGCCGCTCTACAAACATGGAGCCGCGTCTCGTGACGGGCGTTATGACAAGCCGTCTCACGGACACTAAGATCGTGAGCAGCCTTGGCCTTAACGGAATTTCTGAAAACGAGTACCGAAGTTTTGGTGCCCCTGGCCGGAATCGAACCAGCACTCCTTGCGGAACTCGATTTTGAGTCGAGCGCGTCTACCAATTCCGCCACAGGGGCCATCGGGCCAAGCCGAAAGGCGGGGCCGCGAAGCGGGCGGAATATAGCGGGCGCTGACTTCGGGTCAACCCGCCATGAGGCTCGGGATTCACCGCGAAAACATCGCTCGAAACACCGCAGTGTGATGGCCGCTTGCCTCGACAGCGGCCGGGCCCGCGGTTACGACGCGTCTCACGAACCATCAGGAAGCTGGAGCCGGACCACGTGACCCTCGACGCCACCCTGAAATCTTCCCCCGCGGCCCGCGGCCAAAATCCCGCGCTCATGGCGGCACTGGCCGTCGCCGCCGTCGCCGCTGTCACGTTGGCCGGCGCCTGGTTCTTCGAATTGGTGCTTGACATCGTGCCCTGTCCGCTCTGCCTCGAACAGCGCTATGCCTATTATCTGGCGGTGCCGCTCGGCCTGCTGGTGGCAGTCGCCGCCGCGAAGGGCGCGCCACGCGGTGTCGTGATGGTGGGTCTTGTGTTGCTGGCGCTGGTTGCGCTCGCCAATGCCGGGCTCGGTGCCTATCACGCCGGCGTGGAATGGGGCCTTTGGCAAGGCCCGACCGATTGCACCGGGCCGATGCTCGATCTCAGCAAGGGCGGCCTGCTCGACAACCTCGACAAGGTAAAGGTGGTGCCCTGCGACAAGGTGCAGTGGCGCTTCCTCGGCCTGTCGCTCGCCGGGTACAATGTGCTGATCTCGCTGTTGATGGCGGCGATCGCCGCGTGGGGTGTCGCCGCATCACGCCGCCGCGCCTAGCTCTCTAATCGTCGACATCCACCTGCGGCCGTCCGAACAGGTGGACGATGCCGGGCGTCGCGATCGAGACGAAGATGAAGCGCGCGAGGTGATGCGCGCCGACAAAGATCGGATCGATATGCAGGGTCAACGCCAGCGCCAGCATGGCGTCCATCGCGCCGGGCGCAAAGGCGACGACGACGTCGCTGAACCGGACGTGGGTGGTGAACACGATCACGGCGACGAACACGCCGGAGATCGCAACCGCGACGCCGAACGAGCCAAGCGCCGCCCACAGATGGCTCAGCATGGTCTTGGTCGAAATCTTCGCGAAACGCGTGCCGATGATCGCGCCGATGCCGACCAGCGCGATGCCGCGCAGCCATGGCGGCAACGCGCCTTCGACCAATCCCGTGCCGTGCAGCAGGCTTGAGCCGATCATCGCACCGAACATCCAGCTTGCGGGAAATTTGGTCCAGCGCAGCGCCAACGCGCAGGCAATCGAGGCCACGACCAGGGCCAGCAGTTCGAACGGCGAAGCGACGGCAAACGCGGCCGTTGGCGGGGTTCGCGGTGCGAGACCGGCGACCGCGAGCAGCATAGGCAGGCCCGCCGTGAGAATAATGACGCGCATGGTCTGCACCACGGCGATCCCTGCGGTATCGGCGCCCTTCTCGTTGGCGAGCATGATGATCTGAGACAGCGCGCCGGGACTGCCGGCGAGAAAGGCCGAGGTCCGGTCCCAGGCATGGATGCGTTGCAGATAGAGGCCGCTACCGAACGTGGAGCAGAAGGTCGCCAGCGCAAGCAGCGAGATCGTCAGCGGGTAGGCGCCGACGTGCTGCAGCAATTCGCGCGACACCAGTGAGCCCAGCGAAATGCCGAGCAGAAGCAAGATGGACTGCGTCAGGACCGGCGGAATGCTGAGCGGCCGTCCGGCGATGGCGGCAATTGCGACGGCCATCATCGCGCCGGAAATCAGGCCGCCCGGCAGCGACGCCCACAGAAACAGCCCGCCGCCGGCCGCGCCGATGGCGACGGTCTCGAACGTGCTGGAGAGAGTCGATTGGCCGAAGAAGATCGACGGCGATGCCGAAGCGGATTTCTTGATCACGCCGCCGTTATCGCAAATCTTCGCGCGGGCGACCAGTGCGCTGCGGCACGGCTGCAATGCCCGATGATGTCAGGTGAATCCCGACATCATCGGGTGCGCAAACTCAGTTCGGCTTGGCCGCCTTGGCCTTGCACTCGGAGCGGAATTTCTTGCGCTCCTTGCCGTGCAGACCCTTGGCATCGGCTTCCTTCGAGCATTCGATGGAGGCCGCAGTGTGCGGTTTTGCCGTCTTGGCGGCAGGCGCCATCTTGGACGCGGGTGCTGCGGTCGCGGCCGGAGCTGGCTTTGCAGCAGGCGCAGCCGTCTGTGCGAACGCCGATCCTGCGAGCAGCAGGGAAGCGACAACGGTACCGATGGCGCGGGAAGATATGGTCATGGGAAGTCCCTCGTGTTGAAGAGGGGGCACGGTCGCGGAGCCATGCTGAACGGCGGGTGAATGGCGCCAGAAGCATTCCGAAACACCGGCACATATTTTTGATCGCCCGTGCATGTACGGCGTTGAAACGGCAACCGGGCGCGCTAGGATATCGGTCCCATCCTCGATGTCCCGGGAGGACAGACATGACAGGTCACTTGAAACTATTCTGCGCTTTGACGGCGTCCGGCTTCATCGCGCTCTCGGCGTTGCCCGCTCAGGCGCTGACTTCGCAGGAATGCAGCGCGAAGTACCAGGCCGCCAAGACCGCGAACACGCTCAACGGCCAGAAGTGGAATGATTTCCGCAAGGCCGAGTGCGGAGCCGGCGCGACCGCCGCCGCGACACCGGCTGCGGCTCCCGCTGCAGCGCCTGCGGCAAAGCCGGCCCCTGCGCCGAAGACCGCGGCTGCGCCCGCCGCGGCCCCTGCCATGCCGGTCGGCAATGCGACGTTCCCCTCGGCGGTGGACCCGAAATACGCCAAGGAAAGCGCCGGCAAGGGGCGCGAACACACCTGTCTCGATCAGTACAAGGCCAACAAAGCCAACAACGGCAATGGCGGCTTGAAGTGGATCATGAAGGGCGGCGGCTACTACAGCGAATGCAACAAGCGCCTGAAGGGCGCCTGATCGCGCAACGCGCCGCGGGCGATTGTGACGCCCGCGGTGTTTTCCAGGCTGGCCTTCGGAATCCGGCATACGGCCGCAGCGAATGCGTTCCAGGATCGCATGTGCGTTAAGCGAGGCTGCCTTCGTTGATCATCTCCGTGATGCAAGAGTTGCTAGCGCTGGCATCCGG
The DNA here is from genome assembly GCA_041691515.1 of Pseudomonadota bacterium. GTDB lineage: Bacteria > Pseudomonadota > Alphaproteobacteria > Rhizobiales > Xanthobacteraceae > Nitrobacter. Next base: position 4,469 of record JBEPUM010000012.1, read on the forward strand.
CGTTCTCGTCGGTTTTTCGCTCGGCCTTGTCGGCGGCGGGGGATCTATCCTCGCGGTGCCGCTGATGGTCTACGTGGTCGGCGTGCCCAATGCGCATGTCGCAATCGGTACCAGCGCGGTGGCGGTTGCTGTTAATGCCGCCGTGAACCTGTCGGGACATGCGCGGCGCGGCAATGTCCGGTGCGCCTGCGCCTTGGTGTTCGCAGCCGCGGGAATCGCCGGCGCGTTCGGAGGCTCCGTTCTCGGCAAGATGCTGGAAGGCCAGAAGCTGCTGGCGCTGTTCGCGCTGCTGATGCTGTTGATCGCCGCCTTGATGCTGAAGTCGCGTGCGCATATCGGCGATGGCGAGGTGAAGCTGAACTGGTCGAACTTTCCCGCGCTGGTGGGTCTTGGTCTTGCGACCGGAACGCTGTCGGGTTTCTTCGGAATCGGCGGCGGCTTTCTGATCGTGCCCGCCTTGATGCTGGCGACCGGCATGTCGATCCTGTGCGCCGTCGGCTCCTCGCTTGTCGCGGTGACGGCGTTCGGCGCGACCACGGCTGCGAGCTACGCGTGGTCCGGCCTAATTATCTGGAAACTCGCCGGGCTGTTTGTCGCGGGCGGGGTCGCCGGAGGCCTTCTGGGCGGCCGTCTTGCCGGGGTTCTGGCGGTCCGCCGCGGCGCGCTGAATGCGACCTTCGCGGCTGTCATTATTGCCGTGGCACTCTATATGCTGATCCGCAGCCTGGCCTCATTGTGAGGCACTGCCTTGCGTCATTGTGATGTGTCCGCCTGCCGGAGGCATGCTAAACGGTCGCGCTTGACCGGAGAACGGGATGTCTGAATTGCGATACGGAAGTCCAATAGCGACGCGGCGCGAGGCCCTCGGCCTGCTCGGCGCCGGGACGGCCATGCTTGGCCTCGGCACCCTGCCGGCGTTCGCCGAGACCAGTTCCGACGAGGTTCTGACCGAGGCGGGTGTGCTGCGCGATCCGGAAATTCCCGCGGCGGGCAACAAGGACGGCGACATCACCATTGTCGAGTACTTCGACTACAATTGTCCCTACTGCCGCAAGCTTGCGCCGGAACTGGCGCAAGTGGTGTTTGACGACGGCAAAGTGCGGATGATTTTCAAGGACTGGCCGATCCTGGGGCCGGTGTCGGTCTATGCATCGAAGATAGCGCTTGCGACCAAGTATCAGGACAAATTCGCCGAGGCGCACGAGGCGCTGATGGGCACCAGCTCACGACTGACGGAATCGCGGATTCGCGAGCTGCTTGCCAATGCGAAGATCGATGTCGATCGCGCCGTCAAGGATGGCACTGCTCACGAAGCCGATATCAATACCATCCTCAAGCGCAACAACCAGCAGGCGACTGCCTTCGGATTCAACGGCACGCCCGCGTTCATCATTGGGAAATTCCGGGTGCCGGGCGCGTTGACCATGGCGCAGTTCGAACAGGCCATCGGCGACGCGCGCAAGGCCGCGAAGAAATAGGCTCTCCGAAACGGTGCGGCCCGAATTATTTCGACGAAATTCTGATCCAGTCGTCGTGCGTGCGCTGCTTGAGCGCCTGCCACTCCAGCGCCGCGACGTCCCAATTGACTATTGTCTGGTTGTTTTGCGCAGTCTGGCCGCTGGCGACCGTCGATGTCTGCATGGAATCGTGGATATAAACGCCCGCGATCAACAACAGCGCACCTAAAATCATTCCGAAAAACGTTCGCATGGCAACCTCCGTTGACGGCAATCAACGTCCGGCGTCGTGCTTGGTTCCGGCATTTTATGGCGCGGATGACGCCTGCGGCGGCCACGGCCGGTCCGGCCGATAGAACAGCGCGAGTTTCAAGCTCTCGGCGATGCGCTCGGCTCTGTCCTTGAACGCGGCGCGGACTGTGTCGTCGCACAACTCGCGGCAGGTCTCGTCGAACAGCGCGAGCCACCGGGTGAACAGCTCAGGTTTCATGCCGGGCAGCGCCATGTGCTTCATGACAGGATTGCCCTTGTAACGGCCTGACGTCAGCATTACCGACGACCAGAACGCGTACATCTTCTCTAGATGATGCGGCCAGTTGTCCTTGATCGCGCGGTCGAAGATCGGCCCAAGTTCGGAATCGGCGCGCACCTTGGTATAGAATGCGTCGACCAGGCGCACGATGCCGTCGTCGGAGACGTGATCCATCTTCTCAGGGGCGAGCATCATACGACGATCGCCACGACAATGACGCCGGCCACGGTCCAGATCAGCGAATTGATCAGCATGCGAACGAGGTGCGTGGTGTCGCCCGTGCTCTCGCCACGGAGGCCAAGCGCGTTGCAGGCGATTGTTCCCGGCAACAGAAAGGATTTCGCGACGGCGTCGCCGACGGGGTGGGTCTTGCGCATGGCGCCCTCCTTTCAAAAGGACAGGGTTGATATACATCCGCGGTTGCCTAAAAGCAATATTTAAAATATATCTTTATCCGGAACGCCTCACGGGAGACCTCCATGCGCCTCACCACCTATTCGGATTATGCGCTGCGGGTGCTGATGTATCTCGCGCTCAAGTCCGATGGCCTGTCGACCATCGCCGAAATTGCCGAAAGCTACGACATTTCAGAGGCCCATCTGATGAAGGTGGTGCATCAACTGGGTGTCGCCGGATTCATCGAGACGACGCGTGGCAGGAACGGCGGATTGCGCCTTGCTAAACCGGTCGATGCGATCGGCCTCGCCGACGTCATCAACACGACCGAGCCCGATATGGCAATCGTATCGTGCTTCAAGCCGGTCGATGCGCCCTGCGCGATCTTTCCCAGTTGCGTGCTGAAGCGTGCGCTGGCGAAAGCGCGCGACGCCTTCATGGCCGTGCTCGAGGATTACACGCTGGCGGATCTGGTGGCGCCGCGCGCAGGGCTTGCGGGTCTGCTCGGCATTTCGCCACGAGCGGCGGCGCATTAACCTGCCGGCGCACCGTCCAGCCATTCCAGGATGTCCGCATTGATCTCGCGCGGATAGGTGTGGCTGAGATCCTCGATCTCGCGCAATCTGACATCAGCGCCCGCTGCCGACAGCGCCGCGTGCGCCTGCCGCGCCACTTCGATTGGAAACATCCAGTCGAGGGCGCCGTGCGCCTGGTAGATCGGCAATCCACGCACGCGATCGGCGTCGGCCATCTCGGCCATCAGCGGATGGAAGGCGGCGGAGACCGGCGCCAGATGCGTGAAAAGCGACGTGCTCTCGAGGCCGCTGACATAGCAGAAGGTGCCGCCGTCGCTCATGCCGGTCAGCAGCATTTGCGCGGGATTGATATTCCACTGTCCGCGCACCGTCTCCAGAATTCGCACGAGGTTCGGCGTGTCGGCGTCGTCGCCCATCAGCGCCCAGGTCGGACCGAGCGCCGTAGGCGCAATCACGATCGCACCGTGACTGCGCGCATCGCGCAGCCAGCTCCACAGGAAAGCGCGGCCGTTGCCGCTGCCGCCGTGCAGCGCCACCACCAGCGGCGATGCGCGCTCCGGCGCGGTGTTCTCGGGAACGTAGAGCGAGTAGCCGCCGCGGCTGCCGGGCGCGTTGCCGTAATGGCTGATGCCCGCGCCTAGCGTAGCAGGTTGTGCAAACCGCGCCAGCGCCGCGGCATCGTTGCGCAGCTCCGGCGCGAGAAAAAACTGGCTCACCGGCGGCAACCGCGCGGCGAGGGGATACAGCGCCTCCTGCGCACGGGGAAGATAACGTAGCGCGCGAAAGACATCGCGGATATCGCCGCCCTCGTTTTGCACGGCGCGCAGAGCCGCAAATCCCGCCAGCGCCGCATCGCTTGCAGCTTGCAGCGGCTCGCGCACATCGGCGAAGTCTTCGGGCCAGCCGGCGAGTTTTGAGCGGACAGCCTGCAAGTCCTGATCCGGTGCACCGATCCGTTCCATGACCGCCTCGAAGGCAGGCGGATGCAGGTGACGCGCGATGAATCCCAGCGCTTCCAGCGATTGCAGCAGCGGCGGCAGCACCGCCACGATGTCGTCCACCACGGTTTCGCCGACTGGAGTAGTTGCCCGGGGTTCGATCAATGGGGCCTCAATGCAATCACCTTCTACCTACCTCGGCCGCTGCCATCTGGACGTGTCGCTTAAGACCATCGCGATCTGCGTGGTCGACGCAGATGGCTCTCTCGTTTTGGAGGGTATCTGCGCGATCATTGTCATTTGAAGCAGTCCATTAGCTCATCCGTAAATCTTTCTAGTCCAGATAGCGACGGGCTGAGGTACGCGCGGATGGGCATAGAACAAGTTTTTACAGCGAGAGTGATAATCACGCTGATCGCAGCAGGGGTGGTTGCATTCGTGGCCTTTGCGCTAATTTGGGCCGTGATACGCCGTGGAATGCCAGTTGTTTGGGAGATCCTGCAAGTTACCACTTTCATGATTTGCACATCGCTAGCGGCGCTTTCAGGCCGTGGAAACATCGGCCCTTGGGGTGCGTGGGTCGGCTTTGGTGTGCTCTTTGGTATGCTAATGATCGCTTTATATGCCAGCAGATCAGCGAAGAAAACGGGGCGCGGCAGCAGCTCCAACTCTTAGATGAAAGCCCTGTAAACAGCTCAAGCATTATCGTGCTGTCGATGTTCAAACCTCGCGTAAGTGTCTAGGTAGGGCGGGTTTTCATTTTTTCCGATAGCCGCTTAGTGCAGGAGTCTTCTCAGTGAAGCCTTGGCTTCTTGAACATCTTGGCGCGATCGGTCGAGGCCACCACCACGTCGAAGGTATCGCCCTCGCGATACAGCGTCAGTGGCACGTCGATGCCGGCGGACCCCAGCGCCCATAACTTCCGGTAGAACTGCGCCGAGTCCGACACCTTCTCGCCCTTCACTGCGAGGATCACGTCGCCGGTGCGCAGTTCGGCGCGTGCCGCCGGTCCCTTCGGGGCAATGCCGACGGCGACGATCTTGTCCTCGATCTCGGTCACGTACATGCCGAGCCAAGGCCGCGCCGGTTTGTTGACCCGTCCGAATTTCCGCAGGTCGTCGAGCACCGGCTTCAGCAGGTCGATCGGGACGTTCATGTTGAGATGTTCGCTTTTCCCCCCGTGCTCGCGTTCGAGTTGCAGCGAGCCGATCCCGATCAGTTCGCCCGCGGCCGAGATCAGGCCGGTGCCGCCCCAGTTCGGATGCGCGGGATGGGTGAAGATGGCCTCGTCGAGCAGGTATTCCCAGTAGCCGGCGAACTCCTGTTTGGCGGCGATGCGGCCGGCGAGCGAGCGGGTTCGGCCGCCGATGCCGCCGACCACGATGCGGTCGTTCAGTGCGATCGTCGCAGAGGATCCCAGCGGCAGCGGCTCGAGATCGAGCTGGCCTAGCGCCTGCACCAGGCCGAAACCGCTCTCCTGATCGATGCCGAGCGCGTGGCCCTGCACGACGCGGCCGTCGGAGAGATGCAGCCATACGGTTTCCGCTTCGGTGATGAGATAGCCGATGGTCAGGATGAGGCCGTCTTCGATCGCGACGCCGTTGCCGGCGCGCTCGGTGCCGAGGGTATCGGCCGTAAAGGCGTCGCCCGGAATAATGCTGTGCAGCCCGACCACCGCCGATAGGGCGCGTTCCAGATCGAAGCTGTAGTCTTCCGGTCGCGGTTGTGCCGCGGCCGGTACTTTCCATTCGGTCAATGAAGCCATGCGGGCTCTCCATTCAACGCGCGCCCGGAGGCCGGCGTGACGTCGATCGTGCGGCCGAACCGGAAAACGATCTAGTGGTCCTATTCTAGCATTGTTTCAAGAGCACCGCGTAGATAGTGCAGGCAAAGTCGGCATCACCCGCCAGTTGAGACGTAAGCACTTTATTGCCAGTCCACCCTCGGCTAGTCTCAAGCCATCTGTTTGAACGACATCCACCTTACTTCAACCGCGAGGTGGGAAAATCGTTGCGTTCGCTTACTTCGAAAGGTCGACAGGATGCGGGCAGTGATCGTTGGTGCGGGAATGGGCGGGTTGATGACGGCGTTAGCGCTGCGACAGTCCGGCGTCTTCGCATCGATCGATATCTACGAGCAAACGAAGGTGCCCAGTACCGCAGGCGCCGGGTTGAACATCCCGCCCAACGGCGCGCGGATCTGTCGTTGGCTGGGCGTCGACCTCGACGGCGGGGATCCCAGAGGCTCCGACGGGGCGATCGACGGTGGCCGCGCTGCAACTCTGGAGTCGACACGGCAGTTCAACTCGGATGGGAGCGTGACGAAGCGGCCCTTCGATCATGTCACTGCCGCGGGGGACGGCGCCGGGTTTCATCACATGCACAGGCTCGACCTGTTGATGTGCCTTTATAAGCGGGTTTTCGAGTTCGGTCCGGACAGCGGGGCGCCGTGCCCGATCACCGTGCATATGGACTGCAGGCTGACACAGTTGCGTCAGACCGCCAGCGAAGTGACGGCGACTTTTTCTAACGGCCGGACCGCCGTCGGAGAGGTTCTCGTGGGTGCTGACGGGATCAACTCTGCGACGTTGCGGCTGGCGTGGCCGAATCCGCGTCCCAAGCGCTGGACGGAGGTGACCTGCTTTCGCGGGCTCATTCCGCGGAAAGCGGTCGCCGCGCTCCGCAAGGCCGATGGCAGCCCGCTGAACAACAATCCTGTCGATTCCTTCAGCATGGACCGCCACAAGACCGAGAGGAGCGGGGCGACGACGTACTGGGTGCGCGGCGGCGAGTTGTTGAACGTGTGGATCGCCCGCTATGAGCCCGACTCTGCCGCGTTCGAGCAGGAGGAGGGCGACTGGTTTCCCGTCGGTCAGGAGGAGATCCTTCGCGAGGTGGGTGAGGCATTCAAGGGGAGTACCAGTCGAGACGACCTGCTCGCTCTCGCAGGGGCGATCGTTCGTCCTACGAAGTGGGGCCTCTACGATCGTGACGCGCTCGACACGTGGGTGCAAGGCCGTATCTGTCTGCTCGGGGACGCGGCGCACCCGATGCTTCCCACGTTTGGCCAAGGCGCCGCGCAGTCCTTCGAGGACGCCGCCGCGCTTGCCAGTGCCTTCGCCTTGCACAAGCGCGATGTAGCTACAGCAATGTTGCATTACGAACGCGTACGGCATTACCGCGCCACCCGCTTCCAGCTCGGCTCCAAATTCGCCTTCGATCACTTGCGGGCTAAGGACACCGCTGAGCAGAAGGCGCTGCTTGAGAAGCTCGACGAGCGAGTGAGCCCGGCCTTTGCTCACGACAAGCGCGGCGGCGAGGACGACTCCTGGATCTACGCGTACGACGCCCGCAATATCGGCGCCGAACTGCCTTACAAGAGATTGGGGCCGTGGGACTTCCGCCGGGCCGCCAAGGCCAGCTACGCCACGATGACCGGCCAGCTCTGGAAGCCGGCGGCTCCCGCCGAGGGTACACGCTCCGTCACGCGCGAAGAGGTTGCCCAGCACAAAACGCGAGACGATTGCTGGGTCATTATCTCAGGAAAAGTTTACGACATTTCCGAGTGGGCGCCCCATCATCCTGGCGGCGCCGGAATCGCCCGGATGTACGCCGGCAAGGAAGCCACTGCTGAATTCGGCGATTACCACAGTGCCGAAGCTGTCGCGCACATGGCTCATTTCTGCATCGGCGATCTCGTCGAGGCTCCACCCGCGCTGTCGTGACAGGACACGCTGACCGGCCGGCATTTCCAGTGCACCACATAGCGCGCCCCGACGACGCACGCTGGTCGCTGAGCCGTGTCGAGCAGTTGTCGTCTGCGCGGAGCAACGGCCTGCCTTGGCTTGAGGACCGCTCCCCAACGGATTCAGAGCGGCCGCGACAACACGACAGCAGCTTCTCAATAGTTTACGGATCCAGCTCGGTGTCCCAATAGAGATAATCCAACCAGCTATCGTGCAGATAATTTGGTGGAAACAACCTGCCGTTGCGATGCAGCTGATGCACGGTCGGCGCGAACGGCGCCTGGCGCGGAAACATCCGCGCCTGCTGCGGCGTCATATTGCCTTTGCGCAGATTGCAGGGCGAGCAAGCCGCGACGACATTTTCCCACGTGGTCTGGCCGCCCTTGCTGCGCGGGATGATGTGATCGAAGGTGAGGTCTTCGGGCGCCGCGCAGTACTGGCACATGAACCTGTCGCGCAGGAAAACGTTGAACCGGGTGAAGGCGGGATGGGTCGACGGCTTCACAAAAGACTTCAGCGACACCACGCTGGGCAACTGAATTTCGAATGAGGGGCTGCGGACGGCGCGATCGTAGTGTTCGACGATATTCACGCGGTCAAGGAAGACCGCCTTGATCGCGTCTTGCCACGACCAAAGTGAAAGCGGGTAGTAACTCAGCGGCCGGAAGTCCGCGTTCAAGACCAGTACCGGCCAACCGCCTTGCGAGACATGTGCGTTCAAGTAACGCTCCTGGCCCCCATGTTCAGCTGCGAAGCAGCTTGAGACCACATACTACAGGCAGCGTGACGGGATTGTGAAGAGCACATACCCGGCTTTTCCTGCGGGTCGCAATTGCAGGCCGGGAGTGCCTCGGGGAGGGAGCCTGACGTATCTCCGCCACAAACCGGAAATTATTGAGTTGTGCGGCTGGCCTGCGGCTCCCGACGCGGCTAAACCGCCTGAGAAGGCCAGCGCCGCCCGCCTTACCGCTCAAATCTTACCTTACCATCGACAATCCGGACGTTACGAATGTTTGCAGGTTTCCGTTTCATTGAGGCGCCGCGACGGCTCCGGGCTTTCGTACGCGCGCATGAAGCGAGCCTCATCCTGCTGGCGGCGCTGATTGGAACCATCGGCGGACTGGTGGTCGCTGCCATGGGAGCCGCCGTGCTCAAGGTGCACGAGTGGCTCTTCCACATTCCGGCCGGGGAGCATCTGTCGAGCCAAGACAAGGTCGAGCCGTTGCGCGCCATCCTGGTCCCGACCATCGGGGGGCTGGTGCTCGGCTTTGCCTTCCTGCTGCTGCTGCGCTGGCGTCCGGCGCGCGAGGTCGATCCGATCGAGGCCAACGCCCTTCATGGCGGGCGGATGTCGTTCCGCGGCAGTATTATCGTCGCGTTGCAGACGATCTGGTCGAGCGGCGTCGGCGCCTCAGTCGGCCTCGAGGCGGGTTACACCCAGCTCGCGAGCGGTCTCGGCGCCTCGATCGGGCGCGGCTTCCATCTGCGGCGCGCCGATCAGCGCATCATGGTCGGCTGCGGCGCGGCTGCTGCCATCGCGGGTGCGTTCGGGGCACCTCTGGCCGGCGCGTTTTATGCATTCGAACTGGTGATCGGCGGCTATACGTCCGCGAGCCTGACGCCGGTCGGCGTCTCCGCCGTCATCGGCTATCTGATCGCGCATAACTTTTTGCCGATGTCGCTCGGCGTCGCGGTGGGCCCGTTCGGCGTCGTGTTCAGCCACGATCTCGCGATCGCAGCGCTGCTGGGCTTGTTCGCCGCGCTGGTCGGCATCGGCATCATGTGCGGCGTCGCCCTGTGCGAGGCGGCGCTGACCAGCGTCAAGATCGGTGCCCCCGTGCGGCTGGCGGTCGGCGGGCTCTGTGTCGGATTGCTGGCGCTGGTGACGCCGCAGGTGATGTCATCGGGACACGGTGCGCTATTCTATTCCGGGTTGGTGACGATGCCCGTTGGCATGATCGCGGCCGTGTTCGTCCTGAAATCGCTGGCATCGATCATCTCGCTTGGCAGCGGCTTTCGCGGCGGATTGTTTTTCGCAACGCTGTTTCTCGGCGCGCTCGGCGGACGGCTGTTCGCCGCCGGTTTCGACGCGGCGTGGCCCGGGCTCGATCTCAATCCGAATATTTACGCGGTGATCGGCATGAGCGCACTGTCGGCCTCGGTGATCGGTGGCCCCCTGACGATGTCGTTCATCGCGCTGGAATCCACGGGCAATCTCTGGCTGACCTCGGCCGTGCTGATCGCGGTGATCATCTCGACCCAGATCACCCGCGAACTGTTCGGCTACTCGTTCGCGACCTGGCGCATGCATCTGCGTGGCGAAACCATCCGCAGCGCCGCCGACGTCGGCTGGATTCGCGACCTGACGGTGAGAACCATGATGCGTGCTGAGGCCGTCACTGTTGATTCGACGATGCCGATGGAAGAATTCCGCGAAAAATTTCCGTTGGGTTCGAAAACCCAGGTCATCGCGGTGGACGCCGAAGGCCGCTATGCCGGGCTTGCGCTGGTCGCCGAGGCGCATACGCCGGACGCCGGCGAAATCACTCATCTCGACGGCATCCTGCACTACAAGGATGTCGTCCTTCATCCCGCGATGAACATCCAGCAGGCCATCGCCGTGTTCGATGCGGCGGAAGCCGAAACGCTGGCTGTGGTCGAGGCCGACGGCGAAAAGCGTGCGGTCGGGATTCTTACCGAAGCTCACGCGATGCGCCGCTATGCGGAAGAATCCGAACGCCGCCGCCGCGAGGTTGTGGGCGAGGTCTGAGCCGAACCGCGAGGGAACCGGTAGTGCATGAGCACGTTGGCTAATGGCTTCGATGTAGGTCTGCGGCCGGGATGAGCGAACAGCGCTTTCCGGCATGGCAGCGGCCAACGGAGAGAACCATGACAGACGTCGCAAGAAACACCGCGAAAGATGAACTTGCATCGCCTGACGTCGTCGATCGGCGCGTCTACCAGGCAGAGATTGATGAATTGCGGGTTCGGGAAAAAGCCCACATGCGCGAAGGCGATGCCATCGCGGCCGCCCGCCGCAGGCTTCCAATGGTCGCGGTCGATGGCGCAACGCCGCTCACCGGCGAACATGGCGCGACGACGCTGCTGGATGCGTTCGAGGCACGACGGCTGCTGATCGCCTACTATTTCATGTGGTACCCCGGCCAGCCTGCGCCGGAGCAGTGCGAGGGATGCACTTTTTTCACAGCGCAGATTCGCGAGCTATCCGAAATTCAGTCGCGCGACGTCACCTACGCGACGCTTTGCCAGGGGCCGTATGACGAGAGTGTCCGGTACCGCGACTTCATGGGCTGGACGATGCCGTGGTACTCGGCGAAGGAGTCGCTCGATACGCTTCTGGCAGGACGTCGAGCCGGCATGATGCACCTCATTTGCTATCTGCGGCAGGGCTCCGACGTCTTCGAGACCTACTGGACCTGGATGCGCGGGGTTGAAGCGATGGACAACAGCTATCGCCTGCTCGACCTGACCGTGTACGGCCGGCAGGAGACGTGGGAAGATTCACCCGCGGGTTGGCCGCAAGCGTGGGGAGATGGCAAGCATCGCATACGGCTCGATGGGCGACCCATCGCACAATGGGCGCGCCTCAACGCCGGGCATTCCGACGATTTGGGAAATAGCAGGCGGTGAAGCGCCGCCCGCCAAAGTCGCTGTGATTGCCAACGACTCCGGCGTTGTTACGTCATCCGCTCCAGCTTTGCAGGCAGCGGATCACCGGCCGCATCGGCGTATCCGGAAAGCTCACCTTCCAGTTGGTGAGGCGGACATCGGAAGCGAAATAGCGCTCAAGACGTCCCTGAAAATGCCGTACTGCAAGTGAAAAGCTTGAGGACTATAGTCTTGGTAGTATCCCGCGGTCACCGCGACCACGAGATCGAGCTCCGGCAAAATGCGGATTGACTGGCCGCCTCGGCCCAGCGCGCCAATCCATTGGATGTCACGCCCGTGCAATCGGGTGCGACCGAGCCACCAGAGATATCCATACGATTGATCGTCCGTGGCTTTGAGCTTCAATGCCGTCGAAGTCCCGATCCACGCCTCTGAAACGATCTGGCGGCCGTTCCAGCGGCCGCCCGCGAGAACGAGCTGGCCGATTTTTGCCATGTCGCGCGGGCGCAGACGCAAACCGCCTCCCGCGTCGCTATCGCCTCTGACCCTGTTCCACTCTATACGGGTGATGCCCAGAGGCTCGAACAGCATCGCGCGGGCGAATTCGTCGAGGGGGCGTCCGGTGGCCTTGCGGACGATGGCCGACAGAAGCGTCAGCGCGCCGGTATTGTAGAAGAACTCTTGTCCGGCCGGGGCTGTCACCGGAAGACCGAGGACGAAACGGCAGGGGTCGGCAGCCGTATGCATGCGCGCCTCGTCGTTGTTGTAGTCTCCCGTCGCCGGGGTCGCCTCCACCCACTTCAGGCCCATCGACATGGTGAGCACGTGCAAGAGTTCGATGCGGTCCTTTTCGGGAGAACGCAGGTCCGACAATTCGGGGAAGAAGCTGAAGATCGGTTCGTTGACACTTCGGATCAGTCCGCGATCGATCGCGATCCCGACTGCGAGTGACGCGACGCTCTTTGAAACCGACTTCATGTTATGCAGCGTATCGGCATCGAAGGTGACGTCTTCCACCCGGCTGCCGTAAAAGCGGCCGGGTATCTCGTCGGCGCCCTTGAAGTACCGCTCGAACATCAGCTTGCCGCGGCGGGCGACCAGCACGGCATGCACGTTGCTCGAAGCTGCGAGCCGATCAGCCATCCTGCACAGCGCGGCGCGGTCGACGAGCTTGTCCTCATCGGCAGAGGCGACGGCCAAGCCGTCGTCTCGCGTGGCCGGAACACCGCAGTCGCCGGACGGGTCCGCATACACCGGCACTGGGGTGAGCGGTGCCAGCGCAGCTCCACCGAGAAGTGAAATAAACTGGCGCCGCTTCATCCAACCCTCTCGTTCACACCTTTTGCGATTACCCAACCCTATCAGATGATCATCAGGATCAGGCGGGTGTTTTACGGAATCCGTTCCAGCTTTTGCAGGCAGCGCACCACCGGCGGCATCGGCGTGTCCGGAAAGCTTACCTTCCAGTTGGTGACGCCGACCTCGCCGACATAGATGTCGCCTTTCGAGTCCAGCGCGAGGCCGTGGGGCGCGAGAAACTTGCCGACCTCAAGCCCCGCGCCGTTCTCGCCGCCAAGCCGCGCGATGCGCTGGCCTTTCGCGTCGACGATGGTCAGGCGCGGGCCAAGATTCGGCACGTTGAGATTGACCGGCATGCCCGGTCCGAGTTCGCCAACGATAAACGTGGGATTTTTCGCACCCCCACAGGCGCACAGCGCGCAGGGACGGTGCAGGTTATTCCACTGCGTCTCGTATTTGCCGTTGCCGTCGAACACCTGTACGCGGTGGTTCTCGCGATCCGCGACATAGACCCATCCGTCGGTATCAGTGACGATGTTGTGCACGATGTTGAACTGACCGGGATCGCTGCCCGGTTCGCCCCAGGTTTTCATCAGCTTCCCGTCGGGCGTGAACTTGTGAACGCAGGCATTGCCATAGCCGTCCGAGACATAAATCTCGCCTTTCGGGGACAAGGCCGTATGGGTGCAGCGATGAAACGGCTCGCCGCTCATGTAAGGCGAGGGCTTGTCCGGAATGCCGATGGTCAGCAGCACCTTGCCGTCGGGTGAGCACTTGCGCACGGTGTGGTCGCCGTCGTCGGTGCAATAGAGGTTGTCGTCGGTATCGATGTGCAGGCCGTGGGCGCGGTTGAATACGCCTTCGCCCCAGGTCCGGAGCACATTGCCATCGCGGTCGAATACCACCATCGGGTGCGCGCCGCGATTGAAGGCGTAGATGCGGTCCTTGCTGTCGACCGCGACCGCGGCGACGTCGGTGAGATTCCAGCCCTCCGGCAGTTTTGGCCAGTTCTCCACCACGCGATAACGATGGTCGCCTGAGCCGAGGATGGTGGTCATGTGTCTGTATTCCCACAATATGATTTGCTTATGTCATTCCGGGACACGCGGTTTCGCGTGGACCTCAGATGTGCAATTGCACATCGGGGAATCTCGAGATTCCGGGTTCGCTCGTTCAGCGACAAAATTGACGATTCAATTTTGCGCTTCACGTGCGCCCCGAAATGACATTGGCTTTTTCAGCGCTTCTTGGCCGCAGCCCCACCTCGATCGCCTTGATCTGCAATGCCAGATATTTCGAGGCGATGCGGCATTGCGCGAGGCCGCCGGCGATCAGCCAGAGGCCCGGCTGCGCGGTACGCCGGAACATGTTGCGCATTTCCTGATCCTCGCCAAAACCCCAGATCGGGCCGATGCGTTCGGCGACGTCGTTGCCGAACAGCTTTTTGACCAATTCTTCCTGCCGCTTGTAGCCGGTCGCCAGCACGACAAGATCGGCGGCGACGGTCTCGCCGCTTTTCATCCGCGCGCCTTCGGCGGCAAAGGCCTCAATGTCCGAAAACTGTGCGAGACCGATTTCGCCGGAGACGATCAGATCGGAGCAGCCGACATTGAAATAGTAACCGCCGCCGCGGGTGAGATATTTGAAGCTCCAGCCGGTGCCGCCGTCGCCAAAATCGAGTTTGAAGCCGCGCCGCGTCAGACCGTCGAGCAATTCCCGGTCGAGCTTCTTCGATTGCTCGGTCAGCATGACGTGACTTTTCTTCGCCAGCGACAACGGCATCGAGGTCGCGATCAGATCGTTGTCGTCCATCGATCCGTGGTTGTACGGCTCGTAAACCAGTTGCGCCGATGGCTCGATACTCACCACCGTCGTCGGGCTGCGTTGAACCAGCGTGACGCGGGCGCCGCTGGAATGCAGATCCTGCGCGATATCGTGGCCGCTGTTGCCGGTACCGATGACGAGCGCGTTGCGGCCTTTCCATTCCTCGCCGTCGTTGTACTGGCTTGAATGCAGCACGGTGCCGGAAAAATTCTTCAGCGTCGGGATATCCGGTAGGCTGGGAATGCCGCTGACGCCGGTGGCCATGACCACATGGTGAGGGTGCATCTCGCGCGTGGTGCCGTCGCCCCGGCGTAGCCGGACTGTCCATCGCCCGGTGGTGTCATCGTAGCTGCCGCCCAAAAATTCCGTCGAGGTCCAGAAGTTCAGCTCCATCGCCTCGACATAGGCTTCGAACCAGTTGGCGAGCTTGTCCTTCGGGATGTAGGTCGGCCAGTTCGGCGGGAACGGCATGTAAGGCAGGTGATTGACCTGCACCTGATTGTGCAGCGTCAGCGCGTGATAGCGCCTGCGCCAGTTGTCGCCGATGCGTTCTTCGCGGTCGACGATCAGCGTGTCGATCTGCAAATGCTTCAGGCGCGCCGCGATCATCAATCCGGATTGTCCACCGCCGATCACCAGCACGACGGGGTCGCGGTCGGCGTATTCAGCGGAGGCCTTGCGCAGGTCGAGCCAGTTTGGGCCCCGGAAATCGCGCGAATAGGATTTGCCGCGCGGTCGCGCGAGTCCAAGCTGCTCCTCGTGTCCCTTGATTTCATCGAGCGTCGTCAAAAGCGTCCACGCTTTCGGCCGGTTGTCGTCGTTGGCATCGGGAATCACCCGCAGGATTCCGCTGCCGCGGCCCTCAGCGGTCTCGAAGGTAAAGATCGCCTCGATGGCGCTGGTTCCGGCACGTGTGACCTGATGCGGCGGCGCGCGATGCCGGGCAAGCTGGAAGCCTGACGGTTTGGCGCGGCGCGCGTGGGAGCGCAACGCATCGACGATTTGTGCGCCGCCATCGATGGTCGTCAGGTTCCACGTCAACGCCAGCGCATCGCGCCAGTGACTGTCCTGTTGGAACAGCGAGGCGAGCAGACTGTCGTCGCCGGTCGCGAGTGCGCGGTCGAATTGCGCGAGCCATTTTTCGGCGATCGCTTCAGCGATGTCGGTTCGGTCCAGCATTCGAGCGCTCGCCCCCGGTTGATGCGACGGTCAATCCGCTGCGCACTATGTTGCGAAATTCTCGGGAAATCGAGTGACGTCAGTGCAGGGCAGGGTCCATACCGCGCTGCAAGATGTCGCGGCGGACATGCCGCGTTGCGTCACGCAGAATAACAGGGCGTGGTGTTGATCGAGTGGCATGAGCGAACGAAGGGCCGGCGTTCCAATTCCCGGGGTACACACCGTGCTTTTTTCGCAATAAGAAATTTGCTTCTGTCTTTGCCGCGCCCTGCGCTACGCTCGCGCATCACACCACAGGATTCCCATGGATACGTTTGATTATGTGATCGTCGGCGCCGGCTCCGCCGGATGCGTGCTTGCCAACCGGCTCAGCGAGGATCCCGACACCAGCATCTGCGTGCTCGAGGCCGGCCCCAAAGACTGGCATCCCTACATTCATCTGCCGGCGGGCTTCATCAAGACCTTCCACATGCGCAGCATCAACTGGGCCTACCAGCAGGAGGTGGGTCCATGGACCGGCGGCCGCAGCATCTACGCGCCGCGCGGCAAGACGCTCGGCGGCTCCTCGTCGATCAACGGGCACATCTACAACCGCGGGCAGCGGCAGGATTTCGACACCTGGGCCCAGCTCGGCAACCGCAACTGGGGGTATGCGGACGTGCTGCCGTACTTCAAGCGGCTGGAGAGCCGCGTCGGGGAGGGCGATGACGCCTATCGCGGCCGCGACGGCAGCCTCACGGTCACGACCATGGACTGGCGCGACCCCTTGTGCGAGGCGTTCATGGCCGGCGCCATGAGTTTGGGGATTCCGCGCAATCCGGATTACAACGGCGCGATTCAGGAGGGCGTGTCCTACGCCCAGCGCACGATTCGCAACGGCCTGCGCGTGAGCGCCGCGACGGCATTCCTCAATCCCGCGATGAAGCGGCCAAATGTCCACGTCCGCACCCATGCACATGCGACCAACATCGTGTTCGAGGGTAAGCGCGCGGTCGGCGTGCGCTATGCGCGGGGCGGCAAGGGCGGCTCGCTCCATGAGGTGCGCGCGCGAAAGGAAGTTATTCTTTCCGGCGGCACCTACAACTCGCCGCAACTGCTGCAACTCTCCGGCGTCGGTGCGCCGGAGCTTTTGAACTCGCTCGGCATCGAGGTGCATCATGCGCTCGCGGGCGTCGGCGAAGGGTTGCAGGATCACTACGCGCCGCGCTCGGTCGCGCGTGTCAGGAACATCAAGACCATCAACGAGCGCCGCCGCGGCCTCAATCTGGTCGGCGAGGTGCTGAAATGGGCGGCGACGCGGCGCGGCCTGCTGTCACTGTCGCCGACCATGGTCTATTGCTTCTGGCATTCCGGCGAGACTACGGAAAGCTCCGACCTCCAGCTCACCTTTACGCCAGCGAGCTACAAGGAAGGCGTGCAGGGACAGCTCGAGGACGAACCCGGCATGACGGTGGCCTCATGGCAGCAGCGGCCGGAAAGCCGTGGCTATGTTCGCGCCCGTTCGTCCGATCCGTTCGCGCCGCCGATCATCCAGACCAATTATCTCGTCGAGGAGCTCGATCGCCGCGTCGTCGTCGCCGGCATGAAACTGGCGCGGCGATTGCTCGCCTCCGCGCCGCTCGCGCCATATTATGCGTATGAAGATTTCCCCGGGCCGGGCGTGCAGAGCGACGACGAATTCCTCGGCGCTGCCACCGAACGCGGCACCACCACGTTCCATCCCGGCTGCACGTGCCGGATGGGCCCCGCGGAGAGTTCGTGGGCCGTGGTGGACGATCAGTTGCGTGTCCACGGCCTGCAGGGGCTTCGCGTGGTCGATGCGTCGATCATGCCGCGCATGATCTCGGCCAATCTCAACGCCTCGACGCTGATGATCGCGGACAAGGCGTCCGATTTCATTCGCGGCCGCGCGGCGCCCGAAGCGGAGATTCTCGCGGGGTGAATCTTAGTGATCCAGGTCACGGACCGCGATCACGGATTGCCTGAAAGTCCCCTCATGGCGCATGCGGATCAATTCCGGTCCGCGGGCCACCAGATGAGGGAGAACTGACATGACCCGGACTTCCGATTTCAACAGCAACGACCTGCGCGCGCTTAACGACGTCGAACTGGAGCAGGTTTCCGGCGGCATCTACGATGACGGTGGCTGCATCCATTTTCCGACCATCGGCCCCGGCACCATACCGACGCCGTGGTCGTTCAAGGACCAGTTCGCAAAGCACGTGCTCGGCCAGTAATCGGCTCTCAAGTCGAGACGCATAGTACGAAATGTGAAGGGCTGGCGCTCCTGGGCCAGCCCTTTCCCGACACATACATCCGCTGGCTTCGCCGATGGCGACCGGCGGATTTTGTTTTGGCGCGCTGGCCTGCGCGCGCTGGCCGCAAACGTGAGCGGCGTCACAGCGCGGCGAGCGACCTGCTGCAAGGCTGATGACAGCGGCGGTGGATGATCCACGCGCCGCATCAACCAAGGAGCCTGTCATGACTGAGAACACGAACGCTATCCGCGCACTGCGCGCCGACGAGGTAGATCTCGTATCGGGCGGTGCCGAGGTCCACATCGGACCAGTGAGCATCTACACCTTCGACAAGGGTTTTAGCATCCAGGTCGGCGGCGCCGGCGTCTGGGTCGGTCCGCCCGGCATTTCCTGGTGGGCCGGCAGCCACGGCGGTCATACCTGATCGGTACGCGTGCGGTCCGCGCCACCGCGCGCTGCCGCACGCTCGATGAGAAGCTCGCCGGTTCATTCCGGCGGGCTTCTTGTTTTCGACGGGCTTCTTATTTTCGAAATGGAGTGTGCCGCAGCCGGCTCAGTGCGACAGCTTGGCGATCGCCTGGCTTAATTCATGGATGGCGTAGGGCTTCCGGAGAATATGAAAATCGGTTTGACCTCCCGCAAGCTCCTCGCTGTAGCCGGTGGTCAGCAACACCGGCAAATGAGGGTGGGTTGCGCGGAGCACCTTCGCCAAACCGAGGCCGTCCATTTTTCCCGGCATCACGATATCGCTGAAAACGAAATCCACCCCGTCGCGCTCGATCTCCTTCAACGCCGCTTCGGCATTGTTGGCGGTCCGCACGCGATAGCCGAGCTGCTCGAGCAATCCGGCGCTCGCATTCGCCACGTCGGGATTGTCCTCGACGACCAGGACAGTACCGCTGACGTCGGCACGAACCTGCTTGTGGTCTTCGACATGGACTCTGTCGGTCCGCGGAAGATAGATCGTGACGACGGTGCCGCGGCCGAGTGCGCTTTCGATGCCGATGCGGCCTCCCGCCTGATGGGCGAAGCCGTGAACCTGCGAGAGTCCCAGACCGGTGCCCTTTCCGACGGGCTTGGTCGTGAAAAACGGATCGAACACCTTGGCGAGAATGTCTTCCGGGATACCCTGGCCATTGTCTTCGACCGAAATCGCAACATGATCCTCCGCATTCTCGTCCGTTGCAGGTGTGTTTCGCGCTCTTACGATAACCCGTCCGCCGTCTGTCATGGCGTCGCGCGCGTTGATGACCAGATTGAGCAGCGCCGTCTCGAATTCGGTTGCATCGACCGTGACGTGCCAGACGTCGCCGGGCATGTCGATGTGCAGGGCGATGGCGCTGCCAAGGCCGCTTTTGAGAACGTCTGAAATCGATCGGATGCGATCCGCGATATCGGTCGCTAACGGGTTGACGCTTTGCCGCCGGGAGAAGGTCAGAAGCTGACGTGTCAGTCCGGCTCCGCGCTGGGTTGCCGTCTCGATCGCATGAACCGCCCGCAGCGCCCGGGCATCGTTTCCGACCGTTCGTTTCAGCATCTGAATGTTGCCGCTGACGATCATCAGAAGATTGTTGAAGTCGTGCGCGACGCCTCCGGTCAATTGGCCGAGCGCGTCCATCTTCTGAGATTCTGCGAGCTGCTGCTGGACACGTTCGAGCTTTTGCTGCGCTTCGCGGCGCTCGGTAACGTCTCGCGTGATTTTGGCAAAGCCGATCAGGGTGCCGGCATCGTCGCGGATGGCGTCGATGACCACGCTGGCCCAGAAGAAAGAGCCGTCCTTGCGGACGCGCCAGCCTTCCTCGTCATAGCGCCCGGTGGTTCTGGCAATCTGCAATGCGCGGGCCGGACGCCCGGCGGCGCGGTCCGGTTCGGTATAAAATCGCGAGAAATGCTGGCCGATGATTTCTTCGGGCGCGTATCCCTTGATGCGTTCGCCGCCGACGTTCCAGTTGGTGATGACACCCTCGGGGCTGAGCATATAGAGCGCGTAGTCGGTCATGCCGCCGACAAGGAGACGGAACTGGCTTTCGCTGGCCGACAGCGCCGCCGCGGCTTTATTGCGTTCGGTGGTGTCGCGGGTGATTTTCGCAAAGCCGACCAGATCGCCATGCTCATAAATGGCGTCGATCACGACCGAGGCCAGAAACTCCGTGCCGTCCTTGCGGACCCGCCGGCCTTCGGTCTCGAATTTTCCGGATTGCCTCGCGGTTTCCAGCGATCTGGCCGGAATTCCTGCGTCTTGATCCTTGCGCGAATAAAAGATGCTGAAATGCTGGCCGATGATTTCGTCGGCCTGGTAGCCCTTGATGCGTTCGGCCCCGGCATTCCAGTTCGTGATGATCCCGTTCGGATCGAGCATATAGATCGCGTAGTCGATGACGCCTTCCACCAGCAGGCGAAACCGGCGCTCGCTGTCGAACAGGTCTTTGGTGTTCTGGTTTTGCAACGCGTCCGGCATCAAGTCCCCAGCAGCCCCAACGGAATATAACATGGGTGCGGGCGGGCGGTTCCGGCCGGGGGCGCTTTTATTTGAATTCGGCCAGTGACAGCATGTGGCCCTGGTCCGGCGGCACGCGGCCGCCCAGCGTGTCGCGATAGACGGTCTTGACGGCTTTCGGTCCGCGACTTTCGATAACCTTGATCCAGCGATCGAGGTTTGGTGCGAAGCCGGACCATGCCGCGCCAAAGCGCGTATCGATGCCGCCCGGACCCCATTCCTTGGCGCGTGTGCGGATCTGATCCGGCGCGAAAAACCATTGCGGCTTTGCGCCAGGCAGATCGGTTTCTTCGCCGGAGGCGTCGTGATGGGTCAGGCCGATCCGGCCGCTGTAGGCCAGCCGGTCGCCAAAGTGCCGGTGCACCCGCGCGCGCAGTTCGCCGTTTCCCGCCATGTCGACGAATGCGGCCGGACGATCGGCAGGCAGCGCTTCAATGCCGTCGTAGGTCACGACCTCGTCGTAGCAGCCGAGCGAGGTCACGAAATCCGCGTTCGATTGTGATGTGAGGCCGATCACCCGGATCGGCTTGCGCTGCGTATGCAGCAGATGTGCCAACCCGAACGCGGTCTTGCTGGAGGCGCTGGAGAGGATCACGCTCTGCGCGCCGAAGAACGCGTTCTCTGCAAGATAGTCATCGACCAGAAACGACAGCATGAACAGCGGCCGCAGCAGCGCCTGATAGTCGCCCTGCCGTCCGGCGAAGGCCGGATCGCTGCCGACGCGGGCGTAGGCGTTATAGACAGGTGCGACGCCCTGACGATGCGCGGCGGCGTCGCGCAAGCCGCGCTTGCTGACATCGGCCGCTTCGATGACAAGATGCGAGGCCATCGGAAAATAGCCGAACAGCCGCTCTCCGACGGGAATGTTTGGATGACGCGACGAGATCACCTCGCCAAATCCCCACACCGGAACGATGCCGAAGCCGTCGGGCGCCGGAAACAATTGCCAGTATTTCAGCGCGTCGCCGAGCACCGCGTACGTGATGTTGTTGGCGGTGAATGCGAAGCGGTCGACTTTCACCAGGAGCGCCTCGTCCGGCAGCGCGCCGGGTTCAGGCAGCGGCGTTTCAATGAATCGGCTTTGCGTGAGGTCGTCACGAGCAACGATGAACTGGATGTTTGTCACGTTTTCGATCCCGGCTTTTTTCTCGCCGCGATCTTTACCCTGGCCGATGTCGCTTTTGCGACAGCGGTCTTGTTTAAAACACCGATGGTGTTTGAAGCGCTGTTTGAAACGTCGCCTTCGGCGATCACGCCCTCGCGCTTTTTCATCACCTTGTAATAGGCCCACCACAGATGCGCCGCCGCGCCGCGTAAAGGACGCCACGGTTCTCCCAGCGGAATCATCTTTTTCGGCGTCGGGCGTGCGGTGAGGCCGAGGCCGACCTTGATCGCTTCCTGGATCGCGATATCGCCCGCGGGCCACGCATCGCCATGGCCCAGACAGAACAGCAGATAGACGTCGGCGGTCCACGGCCCGATGCCGTGATGCCGCACCAGCGTGGCGTGGGCAGCGTCGGCGTCCTCTTCGGCAAGCACGTCGAGATTGAGCCGCCCCGCAGTGATCTCGCGCGCGAGCAGTTTTAGCGTCGTGATCTTCGCCGCCGACAGGCCCAGCCGTCCGAGCCGGTCGGCGCGCGCCTTGCCGATTGCGTCGTGATGGAATGGATCAAACGCGGTGGTGAGCCGTCCCCAGATCGCGGCGGCGCTCGCGGTCGACAGTTGCTGGCCGCAGACGATCGCGGCGAGGCCTTCGTAACCGGGCTGGCGCTGCCGCAGCGCCGGCATGCCGGTGCGCTCGAGAATCGGCTTCAGGCGCGGATCACGCTTGACCAGCGTATGTATCGCGTCGTCGAGGTCGAACTGGCTTTTGAGGTGTAGGGTCATTGCGATGCTGATGTCTGGAAGGTCCGTCTGCATTGTTGCCGTGGAACCGAGTGTGCGCGAGTTGGTTGCCACATACACCGCAAGATCCGCAGAATTTGTGTAAGCAGTTGCGCGCCTGCCTATATTATCTACATTGCCCGTACATAACCTTGAAGAATTGAGTTCCGTTTGAGCCACTATCCGGATCATAACGAACCCAAAGCACCTCAGGTTGTGGGGGACGCGAGGCGACGCCCACCCTCGTTAGTGGTTGGCATCGGCGCGTCTGCGGGCGGCCTTGCGGCGTTCAAGACTTTTTCGACAATATGCCTGTCGATACCGGCATGGCCTTTGTGCTGGTGCAGCACCTCGCCCCTGACCATCAGAGCATTTTGCCCGAGCTTCTCCAGTCGCATACCGCGATGCCGGTTGAAGTGGCGCGCGATGGCGTCCGCGTTGCCGCGAACCATGTTTTCATCATCCCGCCAAACGCTACGCTAACGATGGAAGGCGACGTATTGCGGGTCGCGACTCCGGCGCCGCCGCGCGAGCATCGGCGCCCGATCGACACGTTTTTCTCCTCGCTCGCCGAAAACCAGGAGGACTGCGCGGTCGGGATCGTGCTGTCGGGCGTCGGCAGCGATGGCTCCGTCGGCATCAAGGCGATCAAGGAGTTCGGCGGCTTCACTCTGGCGCAGGCGCAGTTCGACTCTCACGCCATGAGCGGAATGCCGCAAAGCGCCACCAGTACAGGGCTGGTGGATTTCGTGGCCGCGGTCGAGCACCTGCCCGGGAAACTGCTGGATCATCAGGCCCATCTTGCCAAAGTCGAGGCTCAGAAAGACGGCGATGGCGTCCGCGAGGACGTCAGGGAAAGTCTGGCGGTGATTACCGCGCTGCTGCGCAAGCGTCTGAAGCACGATTTCAGCGGCTACAAGCAGAACACCCTGATCCGGCGCATCCAGCGCCGCATGCAGGTTCTCCATCGAGGAGGTGTCCGCCTATGCCGAGCATCTGAAACGGGACCCATCCGAGGGCGACGCGCTGTTTCGCGAACTGCTGATCGGCGTCACGCAGTTTTTTCGCGACGAGGACGCCTTCGAGGCCCTGCGGACCGCGATCCTGCCGGCGCTGCTGGCCACAAGGCCGGCCGACGATCCGATCCGCGTCTGGGTCGGGTTGCGCGACCGGCGAAGAGGTTTATTCCCTGGCCATCTTGTTGCGTGAGGTGCTCGCCGCTCATAACAGCGACGCTCCGATCACGATCTTCGGGACCGATATCGACCCCAACGCCATCGCGTTCGCCCGCAGCGCGCGCTTCCGCAACACGGATGGCTTGTCGGCCGAGCGTCTGCATCGATGGTTCGTAAAAGACGGCGACCACTATTCTCCGGTCGCGGCCATTCGCGACGTCTGCATTTTTTCCGAGCACAGTCTGGTCAAGGACCCGCCGTTCTCGAAGCTCGATCTGGTGTACTGCCGTAATGTGCTGATCTACATGGACAACGATCTTCAGCAGCGGGTCATGCAGATCTTCCATTATGCGTTGCTTCCGGGCGGCTATCTGTTTCTCGGCCCCTCCGAAAGCGTCAGCCGCGCGTCGCGGATGTTCGAGGTTGTCAACAGCAAGCACCGAATCCTGCAGCGGCATCCTGATACCAAGGCTACTTTGCCGGATTTCCATCCGTCGCCGCCCGTGCGTGGGGGCGATGGGCGGCCCCAGCATGTGCGCGAGGATCGCATCGAAAAAAGCGCGCGCCGGATCATGACGAGGCACTCGCCGGCCTATTTTGTCATCGACCGGCAGCACAACATCCAGCGTTTCTCCGGCGGAGAGACTGGCCGTTATCTCGAGCCCTCGCAGGGCAGCGCATCGTTCAATCTGTTCGCCATCCTGGCGAAGACACTGCGGTCGCAGGTCCGGCGCGCGGTCGAGAACGTATTCGCGTCCGGTCAAACCGTCATCGATGAAAATTTTACGTTCGGGATCAGCGGCCGCGTCCATGCCGTGGATCTGATCGTCGAGCCAATTACGGTGGACACGAATTCGGCCGACCTTGTGGTGGTCGCGTTCCGCGAGCGCGCGCCGCCGGCGGAAAATGCCGGAAAGCCGGCCCATGACCGCGATGCCGAAGCCTTGCAGCAGGAAGTGCGGGTCTGGCAGGCCCGGCATCAGGCCGCCACCGACGATCTGGAAAGCCAGATCGAAAACATCAAGTCGATGACCGAGGAATTTCAGTCGGTCAACGAGGAGCTTCAATCCTCGAATGAGGAACTGGAAACCTCGAAGGAGGAAATGCAGTCGGTCAACGAGGAGCTTCAGACCATCAACGGCGAACTGCATGGCAAGAACCATCAGCTCACCCAGGTCAATAACGATCTGCAAAACCTGCTCGATAGCACCCAGATCGCGACGATTTTTCTCGATGACGAACTGCGCGTCCGGAATTTCACGCCGGCAGCGATGGAGTTGTTCGCGCTGCGCGAAGGCGATCGCGGCCGTCCGATCACTGATATCGTGACGATGCTGTCCTACGACAGGTTGCGCGACGACGTCCGAAAGGTGCAGCGCACGCTTACGGTGATCGAACATGATCTCGACCTCAAGGACGAGAGCGCCACCTTCATCATGCGGATGCGGCCGTACCGGACGCTGGCGAATGTCATATCCGGCGTCGTCATCACCTTCAACAACATCACCGAACGCAAGCAGCAGGCCGATCATCTGCAAATCCTGATGAAGGAATTGCAGCATCGCACCAACAACCTGTTCACGGTGATTCAGGCGATGGCGCGCCAGACCGCGCGGCACAGCGCGAACTTCGCGGAGTTCGAGACGCAGTTCGCGGCGCGGATCCAGGGATTGTCCGCTTCCAACCTCCTGCTGATCGATCAGCACTGGAAGGGGGTGCTCCTCGAGACGCTGGTGCATACCCAGCTCGCGCCGTTTATCGGAGTCGAAGAGGGGCGGCTTGCAACGGACGGGCCAGCGGTCGTCATGACGCCTGAAACGGTGCAAACTCTCGGCATGGCGTTGCACGAGTTGGCGACCAACGCGGCGAAATACGGTGCGCTGTCGTCGAGCGGGGGCAAGATTTTGGTGAACTGGCGGTTCGATGACGATAACAGCGCACCCGACACGTTCTGGCTCGAATGGCGTGAGCAGGGCGGCCCCGCCGTCAAGCCGTCGAAGCGCAAAGGCTTCGGCCACTTCGTCACCGACCAGATGGTCACCCGAGGGCTGGATGCCAGGATCGAGGCCGACTTCGCACCCGACGGCCTGCGCTGGACCATACAGATGCCGGCGGAGCACGCTCGCGGGGGGAGAGGGTACCCTGACAAGCCCGAATAACTGACAAGCTGGAAGTAGTGCGTCATGGCCGGGTTCGTCCCGGCCATCCACGTCTTGCAATCTATCCGCTGGTTGAGCAGTCCGATATTCTGCATCTGGGCGGCTGACGGTTTGGTAGACCTGCCACCGTCGGCGTTTCGTATCGCACAAAGTCGTGGATGGCCGGGACGAGCCCGGCCATGACGAATGGCTCGCCATGCAAACAGACTTCATGCCGCCACCTGTTTTCCGGTTTGCGCCGTCGCCGAACGGCTTCCTTCATCTTGGCCACGTGTATTCGGCGCTGCTGAATGTCGAGGCCGCGCAGCAGAGCGGCGGACGGTTTCTGTTGCGGATCGAGGATATCGACGCGACGCGCTGCCGTCCCGAATTCGAGGCGGCGATTTATGAGGACCTGACCTGGCTCGGGATCGCATGGGAGACCCCGGTGCGGCGGCAGTCGGAGCATTCAGCCGATTATCGCGCGGCGCTGGATCGGCTGTCGGCAATGGGATTGCTCTATCCGGGATTCGAGAGCCGCGCCGAGATTGCGCGGCTGGGGGCGGAACGTGATGCGGAGGGAGCGTGGCCGCGCGATCCCGATGGCGCGCCGCTTTATCCCGGCACCGCGAAGGCGCTTCCTGCGGATGAGCGCGAGCGGCTGCTGCGATCCGGTGCACCCTTCGCATTGCGGCTGGATATGGAAGCCGCATGCAGGTTGGCCGGCGATCTCACATGGATCGAACAGAGTTGGACCGAACACGGCTCCGGTCCGGACGGGCAGTCCGGCGAGATCGCCGCGCGGCCGGAGGCCTGGGGCGACGTCATCCTCGCGCGCAAGGAGACGCCGACCAGCTATCATCTCTCCGTCGTAATCGACGATGCTCTTCAGGGCGTGACTGAGGTGGTGCGCGGTCAGGATCTGTTCTGGTCGACATCAGTGCACCGGCTGCTGCAAAAATTGCTGGACCTCCCGCAACCTGTCTACCGTCACCACGATCTGATCCGCGATGGCTCCGGGATCAAGCTTTCGAAGTCGACCGCGGCTACCGGATTGCGGGAATTGCGCAGCCAGGGCGCGACCCCGGACGAGGTCCGAGGGCTGATAGGCCTCTGATCGGCTTGCCCTGATTTCGCCGCAACTCCTTTTTCGCTGCCTTGGGTTTGCCGCAAGCAAATCGCAAGCCCAAAACGGCCTCCGCGTGACTCTTCCCGCCGGGCCGTGGCATGCTGGCGCGGGGTTGGGGCAAGGGAATCATGGCGCTGACATCGCGCTCATCGCGCAAGGGGCGGACGCTGAAAAAGCGGCCCGCGACAACGCGCGCCAAGAAGGTTGCGAAGCCTGTGAAGGCAAAGCAATCGTCGTCCGACATCGTCGAGGCTGCGCTGGCGGCGTTTGCACACGAGGTGCGGACGCCGCTAACCGGGATTCTCGCCGTCAGCGACCTGCTCGCCACCTCGGATCTCGACGAGCGTGAACGGCGCTGGGTCGATACCATCAAGGCCGGCGCCGAACATCTCGCCAGTCTGGCAACGCTGTTTGTCGATGCAGCGCGCAGCCGTCATTCAAAACCCGGCGGGCGGCAGGACTTCTTCGATCTGCGCGCACTGGCACGCAACGTCGGAGATTCGCTTGCGGGCCGGGCCGCGGCGAGGGGATTGCGATCGGCGGTCGATATATCAGACAAGCTGCCGGTGTTCGTGACCGGCGATCCCGTTCGGCTTCGCGCGGCGCTGGAGAACCTGATCGACAACGCCGTCAAGTTCACCGAGCAGGGCGATGTCGTTCTCAAGGCTACTGCCTTGCGGGGGCTGAAGGGCAAAATCGCCGTAACGTTTGCGGTGTCCGATAGCGGCATCGGCCTGTCGCTCGCCGAGATCAGGCGGCTGTTCCGGCCGTTCTCGCAGGCCAACGTCTCGATTGCATCGCGCTTCGGCGGCGCCGGGCTCGGCCTCTCGTCGGTCAAGCAACTGGCGCGCGCGATGGGCGGCGACGTAACGGTGGCGCAGCGCCGCGGCGGCGGCACCACGTTCACGTTGTCAGTGCTGCTGGCGCCGGCAAGGGGACCGGTGACGATCATGTCGAGCGATGACTCCGACATATCGTCCGAAGCCTCGGACGGACTGCGCATTCTCAGTGTCGAGGACAATCCGTTCGGCCGCGTTGTGCTCAATGCGATTTTGACCGAACTTGGCCATCAAGCTGAATTCGTCGGACGCGGCGAGGATGCCGCTCAACGCATCGCGCAAGGCAGTTTCGATGCAGTGCTGATGGATATGGTATTGCCCGGAATCAACGGTATCGAGGCGATCAAGCGCATCCGCGCATTGGCTGCACCGTTCGGACGTGTCGCGATCATCGGCGTTTCCGGCAAGAGTGACGACGAGGCAGCATCGCGCGTGGCCGGCGCGGATGCGTTTCTGGTCAAACCGGTTTCTCCCCGGGCGCTAGCGACTGCGCTGCTTGCAGCGAGACGCCGTGCGGTAGCCGCGACTTGATGATGGCGGCGTTCAGTTCGCCGCCATACACGAAGATCGCCGCGATGAAGTAGAGAAACACCAGCGCGATGATGACCGAGGCGAGGCCCGCATACATCGTGACGTAGTTGTTGGCGAAGCGGGCGAGGTAGAGACCGAAACCGATGCCCGATATCAGTGACGCCAGCATGGTGAAAATGATGCCGGGGATGATCTGCACGAAGGACCGCCGCCCCGCCGGCAGCCGTGCGTGCAGGATCAGAAGCGCGATGAACATCGCAAGCCCGGTGATACCGTAGCGGGCGACGTTGAGCAGGTGTTCGTTCGTCTCCACGATCAGCGGGATGTAGCGCTTCGCGGCGGCGATGATGAGCGGACCGAGCACGATCAGGAACGCCATTGCGAGCGCGGTTACCGCGGCGATCAGCGTGTAGCCGATCGATTCCAGCCGCAGCCAGTACCAGCGGCGCGGCTCGATCACTGCATAGGCGCGATTGAGCGCAACCCGCAGGCTTTCGACGCCGTTGGACGCGAAGTAGACCGCGAGCACCAGGCCGACGGTGAGCGCATCACCGCGCGTCGTCGTCAGAACGTCATGAATTTCTCCGGACAGCGCATTGGCGACCTGAATCGGCCATATCTGGAGCATCAGCCCCGCCGCCTGGTCGGCAAGCTCCTTCGATCCGAAGAAGCCCGCGAGCGATGTCAGGACGATGAGAAAAGGGAAAAGCGCCATCAGCGTGGACAGCGCGATGTGGCTCGCGATCGCCCAGCCGTCGTCGGCGAGAAACGTATAGAAGGCGTCCAGTCCGACCAGAAAGACGTAGCGAATCTGCCTCACATTCCACCTTGGTCTGACGGGTTCGCTCGTCGCTACCGTTACTATCTGATATCAATACATAAAAAGCCAGATCGTTGCATGACGGCGGGGCTCATTCGGGCGATGGCGGAGCCGTCTCCCCGGTGTTATGTACGCCCGATGGAAACATTTTTGAGCAAGATTCTGATTCCGATTGCGGTGGCCGCCGTGGCGGTGGTGCTGCTGATGGGCTTGATCAATATGATGCGGGGCGGCAATCCGAACCGCTCGCAGAAGCTGATGCAAATGCGGGTTCTGTTGCAGTTCGTGGCGATCGTCATCACCATGTTCACCGTCTGGGTGATGGGACACGGATGAAGTCAGCGGCCTGACGGCAAACCGGAGCACCAATGGTCGTTCTCAACCGAATCTACACGCGCACCGGCGATGACGGCACCACCGCGCTCGGCAGCGGCGAGCGCAGGCCGAAATACGATTTGCGCGTCAGTGCGTATGGAACCGTCGATGAGACCAACGCCGCGATTGGCGTCGTCCGTCTGCATCTCGCCGATGCGCCGGACCTCGACGTGATGTTGGGCCGCATTCAGAACGATCTGTTCGACCTCGGCGCAGACCTCGCGGTGCCTCAGCGCGAGGGCAAAACGGAGCGGCTGCGCGTGTTGTCCAGCCAGGTTACGCGTCTGGAAAACGACATCGACAGCCTCAACGCCGGGCTCGCCGATCTGACATCGTTCGTGCTGCCGGGCGGGACGCCTGCCGCGGCATACCTTCATCTGGCGCGGACCATTTGCCGTCGCGCCGAACGGTTGGTGGTGGAACTCGCAGCGCAGCCCGACGAGCCGGTCAGCGATGCCGCGATCCAGTACATGAACCGATTGTCGGATTTCCTGTTTGTGGCCAGCCGGTTCATGAACGACGGAGGCGCGGGAGACGTACTTTGGGTGCCCGGTCAGAACCGCTAAAGACCGCAATTTTTGGCCTTTCGCGCGTTGACCGCCGATAGCGGGACCTTTAGGTTCCGCGCCCAAGCTCACATGTGCAAGCTGATCCAGCCAAAGCTCACTACGAAAGAGGTTCGATGAAGGTTCTGGTGCCGGTAAAGCGGGTTGTCGATTACAACGTCAAAATCCGCGTCAAGAGCGACGGGTCGGGCGTCGAACTCGCCAACGTCAAGATGTCGATGAATCCGTTCGATGAAATAGCGGTCGAGGAAGCGCTGCGCCTGAAAGAGGCTGGCAAGGCGACCGAGGTCGTGGTGGTATCGATCGGTCCGGCTCAGGCCGCGGAAACGATCCGCACCGGCCTCGCGATGGGCGCGGACCGCGGCATTCTGGTCAAAGCCGACGGACCAGTCGAACCGCTGGCAGTTGCCAAGATCCTCAAGGGCATTGTCGATGAGGAGAAACCCGGTCTCGTCATTCTCGGCAAGCAGGCCATCGACGACGATTCAAACCAGACCGGCCAGATGCTCGCGGCGCTGCTCGGATGGTCGCAGGCAACCTTTGCATCGAAGCTTGAGGTCGATGGTTCCGATTTCAAGGTGACGCGCGAAGTCGACGGCGGTTTGCAGACGGTCAAGTTGAAAGGGCCGGCGATCGTGACGACCGACCTGCGGCTGAACGAGCCGCGTTATGCCAGCCTGCCGAACATCATGAAGGCGAAGAAAAAGCCGATCGCGGACAAGAGCACGTCAGACTACGGCGTCGATGTCGCGCCGCGCCTCGAAGTCCTCAAGACAACGGAACCTCCGGGCCGCAAGGCGGGCGTCAAGGTCAAGGACGTCGCCGAACTGGTGTCGAAGCTCAAGAACGAAGCCGGGGTGATTTGATGACGACGTTGTTGATTGCCGAACACGACCACGCTTCGCTCAAGGATTCCACCAACAAGGCGCTGACGGCTGCGGCCGCGCTCGGCGCCGAGGTTCACGTTCTTGTTGCCGGAGGCGGTGAGGGCACCAAAGCCGCTGCGGAAGCGGCGGCGAAACTTGCCGGTGTCAAGAAAGTCCTGCTCGCCGAAGGCCCTGCCTACGACCACGATCTCGCCGAACCATTGGCTGCACTGATCGTTTCGCTGGCGCCGTCCTATGACGCGTTCGTTGCGCCTGCGACGTCGCGATTCAAGAACGTAATGCCGCGCGTCGCGGCCCTGCTCGACGTGATGCAGGTGTCCGAAATCATCAAGGTAATTGCGCCCGATACGTTCGAGCGGCCTATCTATGCCGGCAATGCGATCCAGACCGTGAAGTCCAAGGACGCCAAGAAGGTCATCACCGTTCGTACCTCGACTTTCCAGGCGGCAGGCGACGGCGGCAGCGCGTCGGTCGAGGCCGCTACTGCTGCGGCCGATCCGGGTCTGTCGAGCTTTGTCGGAGAGGAAGTCGCCAAGAGCGATCGTCCCGAACTGACCTCCGCCAAGATCATCGTCTCCGGTGGCCGTGCCATGCAGAGCCGCGAAAACTTCACCAAGTACATTGAGCCGCTGGCCGACAAGCTTGGCGCCGGCGTCGGCGCTTCGCGTGCTGCCGTGGACGCGGGCTATGCGCCGAACGACTGGCAGGTTGGACAGACCGGCAAGGTCGTGGCGCCGGAGCTTTACATCGCCATCGGCATCTCCGGTGCGATCCAGCATCTTGCGGGCATGAAGGATTCCAAGGTGATCGTCGCGATCAACAAGGATGAGGATGCGCCGATTTTCCAGGTTGCCGATTACGGCTTGGTGGCGGATCTGTATCAAGCGGTTCCCGAATTGACCGAAGAACTCGGAAGGCTCGGAAAATAACGATGATTGGAAGGATGCTGGCCGGAGCAACGGACTTTGGCCGGTGTTTGTGCAAGAGTGGGCGAACCGCGATATGCGCGGTTCGGGACCCGATGAGATGACAAGATGGCGGCTATGATCAAAAAAATCGGCGTGATCGGTTCGGGCCAGATGGGCAACGGCATCGCGCACGTGGCAGCCCTAGCCGGACTCGATGTCGTGCTCAACGATCTTTCCGCCGATCACCTGAAATCGGCGATGGCGACGATCAATGGCAATTTGTCGCGCCAAGTGTCGAAGAAGATCATCACCGAGGACGTCCGCAAGAAGGCGCTCGAGCGGATCAAGTCCGCCGAGTCGTTGGAGGGGCTCGCCGACTGCGATCTGGTGATCGAGACCGCCGTCGAGAAGGAAGAGACCAAGCGCAAGATTTTTCATGATTTGTGCGCGGTGTTGAAGCCGGAAGCGATCATCGCCTCCAATAGCTCGTCCATCTCGATTACCCGGCTTGCCGCATCCACCGATCGTCCGGAAAAATTCATCGGCATTCATTTCATGAATCCGGTGCCGCTGATGGAACTGGTCGAACTGATCCGCGGGATCGCGACCGACGATGCGACGTTCGATGCGGCAAAGGAATTTGTTACCAGGCTCGGCAAGCAGATTGCCGTCTCGGAAGATTTTCCGGCGTTCATCGTCAATCGCATCCTGCTGCCGATGATCAACGAGGCGATCTACACGCTGTATGAAGGCGTCGGCAACGTCGAGGCGATCGATGCCGCGATGAAACTTGGTGCGCACCATCCGATGGGGCCGCTGGAACTTGCGGATTTCATCGGGCTCGATACCTGCCTGTCGATCATGCAGGTCCTGCACGAGGGACTCGCCGATTCCAAATACCGGCCATGTCCCTTGCTGGTGAAATACGTCGAAGCCGGATGGCTCGGCCGCAAGAGCCAGCGCGGATTTTACGACTATCGCGGCGATAAGCCGGTTCCCACGCGCTGACGTGCTGCTCGTCTCTCTCGCTAGAATTTCTTAACTTCCGCCGGATATTTTACCGGCACAGTTCAGTTTGCCGCGAGTGCGTTGCCCATGGATATGAGTCTGGTAATGGCCGCGATGGCCGCCAAAGCGGGCAGCACGCAAACGCAAATTGCGACCACGATCATGAAATCGAACATCGACGCCGAGAAATCCAACGTGCTCACCTTGCTGGGCGCAGGTCAGAATTCCCCCTCGCTCGCCAACGTCGGCGCCGGCATCGGCGGCAATCTCAATATCGCAGCCTGAGGCCGCCCGCTCCCCGGCGCGGAATGTCCATGCCGCCAGCCGTTAGGGCGTTGCTGCCGCGTTGATCAGCGCGATCGCGTCGGGGCTATCCCATTCGGCCGGTCCGGCCATGTTGCCGATTTCGCAGCCCTGGCCATCGATCAGCACCGATGTCGGCATGCCCAGCGCCAAGCCTATGCTTTTAAGCTCCTGAAAAACCTTGGCTTTCGCGTCGTGAAAATTTCCAAGTTGCGTTAGATTGGCGTCTTTCAGGAATGCCTTCGGCTTCTCAGCGTCGCGCGTGTCGATGTTGACGGCGACCACGGCGAATTTA
This sequence comes from Pseudomonadota bacterium, assembly GCA_041691515.1. Lineage (GTDB taxonomy): Bacteria > Pseudomonadota > Alphaproteobacteria > Rhizobiales > Xanthobacteraceae > Nitrobacter. Next base: position 37,618 of record JBEPUM010000012.1, read on the forward strand.
TCGCTGCCAAGCTTGCCCTGCAGCTTGTCGAGCGCGGGCATCTCCTTGCGGCAGGGCACGCACCAGGTCGCCCACAGGTTCAGGAGAACGGTTTTACCCTTCCAGTCGGAGAGCTTCTTTGGCTGGCCATCGCCGTCCATAAAGGCCAAGTCCGGCATCTGGAGCGGCTTCGACGCCATCGTCAGCGCCGCCACTTCGCCGATGGCCAAGGGGGCCAGCTTCTTGGATATTTCCACCGCGGAGCCACAGGGCACATCGGCGCGAGCCGTTTGTTTGAGGTGCCCGATCCCATAGATGAAGGCCGTGGCCACGACGATCCCGGTCAACGAGATCAAGGGGCCTGTTGGAAGCCTGCTCGGGGCGCGGCGGGGCGGGGCGGTTTCAGGCATATCGTTTGTCATCCTGTATAAGATACGGGTATGCAGGGCTTTGGTTTTAGACAGCTAAAACGTCTGGCCGGATGGATTGGTCGTTCGGCAAGCGTGAAGTGAGCGGCACAGCATGAGCAACAAGATGTGGGGCGGCCGGTTTGGCGAAGGTCCCGACGCGATCATGGAAGAAATCAACGTCTCCATCGACGTCGATCGCCACCTCTACGCCCAGGACATCGCCGCGTCCAAGGCCCACGCCGCCATGCTTGCCGCGCAAGGCATCATCACGGCGAATGATGCAAAAAACATCGGCAAGGGTCTAGACACGATTTTGTCAGAAATCGGCAAAGATTCCTTCGACTTCAAGCGAGCGCTTGAGGACATTCACATGAATGTGGAGAGCCGGCTCGGGGAATTGATCGGTGCAGCGGCAGGGCGGTTGCATACCGCGCGCTCGCGCAACGATCAGGTTGCGACCGATTTCCGTCTCTATGTCCGCGATATCATCGACGAAACCGATGCAGCGCTCGCGGCCTTTCAGCATGCGCTGGTCACACGCGCACTGGAGCATGCCGACACGGTGATGCCCGGTTTCACCCATTTGCAGACCGCGCAGCCCGTCACTTTCGGTCATCATCTGATGGCCTATGTCGAGATGGCGGCGCGCGATCGCGGCCGTTTCGCGGATGCGCGCAAGCGCCTGAACGAAAGCCCGCTCGGCGCCGCCGCTCTGGCCGGCACATCGTTTCCGATCGATCGCGACGCGACTGCGAAGGCACTCGGCTTCATCAGGCCGATGGCCAATTCGCTCGACGCGGTTTCCGATCGCGACTTCGTGCTGGAAACGCTGTCGGCTGCGGCGATCGCTTCGATGCATCTGTCGCGCTTCGCCGAGGAGATCGTGATCTGGACCTCGCCTCTGGTCGGACTGGTGCGGCTCAGCGACAAGTTCA